>JAADIA010000024.1 GCA_013151555.1 Nitrospirota bacterium
GAGCGCCTACCAGACGGGAAACGGAGAAACGTTCCATATACTCGGACATATCCAGGCGGATCATGGCTTCCTCATCACCGAAGAGAAACTCAGCTAAAGTCCTGGCTAACTCCGTCTTCCCCACTCCCGTCGGACCAAGGAAGATAAAAGAGCCAATCGGGCGCCGGGGATCTTTGAGTCCCGAACGGGAACGACGCACTGCCTGGGTAAGAGCAATCAGGGCTTCGTTCTGACCAACCACCCTCTTATGTAACTCCTCCTCCATGCGAAGCAGCTTTTCCGTTTCTTTCTCCTCCAGCCGGGATACAGGAATTCCTGTCCATTTGGAAACGATTTCCGCTATCGTTTCCTCACTGACCAGAGCCTCTTCCTTCTCCGTCTTCTCCTTCCATTCCCTATGGATAACTTCCAGCTTCTCCCTTAATTTTCTTTCTTCATCTCGGAACTTAGCTGCTTTCTCAAACTCCTGAGCTTTAACAGCTGCCTCTTTTTCCCGCTTTAAATTTTCTACTTCTTTCTCCATTTCCTTGACATCGGGAGGAGCAGTAGCCACGGACAAGCGAGCTCGGGCACCGGCTTCGTCGATAACATCTATAGCTTTATCAGGAAGGAACCTTCCGGAAATATAGCGGTCGGCCAACTTAGCTGCCTCCTCAAGAGCCTTGTCAGTAAACCTCGCTCGATGATGAGCTTCATATCTATCCCGGAGACCTTTCAATATCTCTACGGTCTCCGGAACGGTAGGAGGTTCAACCATTATTGTTTGAAATCTCCTTTCCAAAGCGCTGTCTTTCTCAATATATTTTCGATACTCATCTAAAGTAGTAGCTCCGATACATTGTATCTCCCCCCGGGATAAAGCCGGTTTGAGGATATTGGAAGCATCGATAGCCCCTTCAGCCGCTCCCGCCCCTACCAGGGTATGGAGTTCATCAATAAGAATGATGACATCCTCCGAAAGGCGTATCTCCTGCAGCACCGCTTTGATCCTCTCTTCAAACTGACCCCGATATTTGGTTCCTGCTACCATCAGAGCCAGATCTAAAGCAACAATCCGTTTATCTCTGAGGATGTCCGGGGCATTGCCGGCAACTATTCTCTGAGCTAATCCTTCTACAATGGCGGTCTTTCCCACCCCGGCTTCGCCTAAAAGGACAGGGTTATTTTTGTTTCTCCGGCTTAAGATTTCTATTATTCTCTCGATTTCGTCCTCTCGACCAATCACCGGATCCAGCTTATCTTCCCGGGCCAACTCCGTCAGGTCACGACCGAAAGCATCCAGGGCCGGGGTCTTTGACTTTTTGCTCGGGGAAAGCCCTTTGGAAAGAGATGACATTCCTCCCAGAAATTCCATCGTCTTTTCCCGGGCTTTCTCTATATCAACCCCCATGCTCTCCAATACCCGGGCCGCAACTCCTTCTCTTTCCCGGATCAAACCGAGAAGCAGGTGTTCCGTGCCCACATAGTTATGCCCCAAGTTCCGAGCTTCATCCACGGCCAGCTCTAAAACCTTCTTGGAACGGGGGGTAAAAGGAATTTCCCCTACAGTCAGGGTTGAAGGCCCACTTTTAACTATTTTCTCGACTTCCAGGCGCAAGCTATCCAGATCTATTCCCAAACCTCGAAGAATGTCAATAGCCAAACCCTCTCCCATCTTGATTAAACCCAAAAGGAGATGTTCTACCCCGATATAATCGTTATTGAGCCGTCCCGCCTCCTGCCGGGCCAGGACGATTACTCTTCTTGCTCTCTCCGTAAATCGATCAAACATGAAATTTACCTCCGCGAAAAACAGAATTAAGTTGTAAGTTGTAAGGATTAAGTTTTTCTCTTTTCTTAATTCTTAATCCTTAATCCTATTATTTACTCTTTTCAAGTCTCTCCCTTATTAACTCTGCTCTCTTCACATCCCGCTGAGCCGGGGAAAGGGCTCTCCCCTGGAGTTTCTGGAGATGAGCCGGCTGAGTGATAATTAAGAGCTCGTTTATAGCCTGACGACTTATATCCTCAGTCAGCCCCAGGTCAACCCCCAAGCGGAGGGCCGAAAGGAGATTTACTGTTTCTGAGGAATCAATAATGCGAACATTTTTTAAGATACCATAAGCACGGAAGACTTTATCCTCCAATAATTGCCTTCTTCCTTTACTAAGAAGAATCTTGCGAGCATTCTCCTCATGACCAATGATCTGTTTGATAACTCGTTCGATATTATCAATTATCTCCTCTTCAGCTTGACCCAGGGTAACCTGATTGGAAATTTGGAAGTAGTTCCCCAGAGGTTCTGTTCCTTCACCATATAAACCTCGCGCTACCAGACCCAGTTTAGTGATAGCTTGAAGAACTTTACTTATCTGCTTGGTAAGCACCAGGGAAGGTAAATGGAGCATTACCGAAGCTCTCATCCCCGTTCCGGCATTAGTCGGGCAGGCAGTTAAGTATCCCCACTCCTTGGAGAAAGCAAATCTTAGCTGAGTATCCAACTCGCTCTCTATTCCATCTATCAAGCGCCAGGCCGCCATCAGTTGTAGCCCCGACTCGATGGCCTGCAGTCGCAGGTGATCTTCCTCATTAATCATAATGCTGACGATCTCATTATCGCTGACGACAACTGCTCTCACCCCTTTACTTTCGGCCAACTCGTGGCTAATCAAATGTCTCTCCCTCAAGAACTGGCAATCGAGGGGACCGAGTTCGCTGAGATCAAAGAAAGAAGAGTTCCTAAGGAATTTACTCGACTCCACAGCCGAGTGGACCAGGGAAACAACTTCCGCTTGCTTCTCCCTTGAAGCCCGGTGAGAAAAAGTCATCCCATCTATGTTGCGAGCTAATCTTACCCGGCTCGACATGACTATCTCGGAACTCGGCCCCTGTCCCTTCAACCATTCGCTGGTCCGGTAAACTAAATCATCTAATTTCATCACCCTTTGCTCCCGCCCCGCCTTAAACCTTAAACTTTTAACCTTAAACTTTCAACTTTTAACTATTAACTTTTAACTATTTTTTCTCCATCCCCCTTATCTGGTCTCGTAACCTGGCCGCTTCCTCGAATGCTTCCCTTTGAATAGCCTGCTGGAGTCTTTTTCTCAATTCTTTCAGGGTATAGTTAACCTTCGCCACCTCTCCCCCAGCTAAAGCAGGCACTTTTCCCACATGCTCGCAGCTTCCGTGCACCCTCTTAAGAAGTGAAGACAGACCGTCCCTAAAGGTATAATAACACTGACCACAACCCAACCGTCCGATCTTCCGGAAATCGGCATAAGAGAGACCGCAATGAGGACATTTCTCGGACTTGCCTTCCTTCACCGTTAAGGGAACTTTGAAGTCTGTAAGACCGGCTAAGAGATCGGCTAAAGGAAAGTGAGGTTTAATCATCGCACCTTTTTCCCGGGCACAGTCCTCACAGAGGTGCATTTCCGTCATCTCGTCACTGATTATCTCAGTATAATGAACCGTAGCCTCTTTTTTATTACATATCTCACAAAGCATCTGACTC
>JAADIA010000093.1 GCA_013151555.1 Nitrospirota bacterium
CCATGATCTACGTGCCCTATCGTACCTATGTTTATATGGGGCTTCGTTCGCTCAAATTTCTCTTTGGCCATCTTCCTACCCTCCTTTGAAAGATAGTTAATCTAAGATAAAGCAGATAGTATAACTCTAAAACCTTAGACGCTCCTGCCCGAGCCCACGACCGGGATCGAACCGGTGACCTCATGCTTACCATGCATGTGCTCTACCAACTGAGCTACATGGGCAACTTACTTCTATAGGCAAAAGGAGTTATATTTTATCGAATACCACTCTATCTGTCAAGAAAAAAAAGAAAAAAAAGAAAAAATTCGCAAACCTTTGACCTGTAAAGAAACACTTTGTCGACGGTAATAAAAAATAAAGAGGGGGAATTGAAAGAGAAAAGTAGGAGCAACTCCCTTTCTTTCTTCGAACTCCGGGAAATCGCAAAGTAATTTCAGGCGCCGAGTTCCGGAAATGCTTCGCATTTCTTGAGAAAAGAACAGAGGAAATAATTCGCACCTACCGTTTCGCTTTGCTTTTGCGTAACCAAACAAAGCCGGGGAAACCCATTAAAAACTTGAATTTTTTCCCGGAAACGGATATAATCCCAGACAGCAAATGAAAACGCAGTTTAGGAAGCGGAACACTCAGAAGTTACCCGGCTGAATTTATCCTTGTTATCCGCCTGAAGAAGAGGATGGGCTCGGCAGAGTATCCCCTCTTCTTTTCCTGAAAAGACGGGGGATGTTAATTCGCACTTATCATCCGCCTCAGGCGGATGATGTGCTACTCACTTGCTTAGACAAGGGGAAATTCTCTGCGATAATTTCCCCTTAAGCTGCGGAGTTAATTCGCACTTATCACTTAGCACAGCTAAGTGATGTGCTCATTAAGGAGACGAAAATATGCTTAGAATGTTGCGGAAGAAGATGAGAGCTATTCTTATCGTTACGATACTTATTATCATCCCTGCCTTCATCGGATTTTATGGCGTCGGACGCTACCGGGGAAGAAATAGGCAGCAATCGGTCATCGCCAAGGTCAACGGTCAGAAGATTTCCTATCGCCAGTTCTACGACACTTATCAGAAAATTAAGGAGAGTCAACAGACCATCTACGGAAAGAGCCGTTTGAGCGAGGAGAATGAGAAACAGCTCAATAAAGCAGCCCTGGAACAGTTAATTAAAAAACACATCCTTCAGCGGGAGGCTAAAAGACGCCATATTAAGGTAAGCGATAAAGAAGTGTTAAGGGAAATTGAATCTTACACTCCCTTTCAGAAAGATGGGAAATTCGACCGGGACCGCTACCTCCGGGTTATGCAGTTTAACCGAATTAACCCCAAGCAATTCGAGGAAGGAATACGAAACGATCTACGGATAAGGAAACTCCTCCGGCAAGTAGTAGAAGGAGCAATTGTCTCCGGCGAGGAGATGAGAAAAGAATATGTCAGAAGAAATGCAAAGGTAAGGGTAAAATACCTCCTCTTCAAAACGGAAACCTTTAAAAAAGATATAACCGTAGATAAAAAAGAGATCGAGGAATATTTCCAGGCTCACAAGCAGGAGTTCAAGATACCGGATAGAGTAAATGTAGAATATATAATGGTCCGCTTTAAGCCTAAGGAAATAGAGGTGAAAGAAAAGGAGATAGTCGACTATTACCGGGAACACCCCGAGCGATATAAAAAAGAAGGCTCTGAAAAGACTTCATCTAAAGCTCCCTCCCTTATTCCCCTCAAGGAGGTAAGGGCAGAGATCAAAGATACCCTGACTAATCAGAAGGCAGAAGATAAGGCCCGGGAAGAAGCAGAAGGCTTGGCCTCCAACCTCTTCGACATAGCCGCCTGGAAAGCCATGGTTAAGGAGAAAGGGTTGAAAGTGAAGGAAACGGGCTTCTTTGCTCGTGGAGAAGCCATAAAAGACATTGGCTGGGCACCCGATTTCGTTGAGGAAGCTTTCTCCCTTGAGAAAGATGAAGTAAGCAGTGCTGTCCAGACTCCCAAAGGCTATGCTATCTTTATCGTAAAAGAGAAAAGCGCAGCCCATCTCCCCCGCTTAGAAGAGGTGAAGGCTAAGGTGGAAGAGAAGGTACGATACGAAAAGGCAAAGGCCCTGGCACGGACAAAGGCCCTGGAGTGTTTGAGGAAATTGAAAGAAGGAAACAGCTTCGAGGAAACAGCTAAAGAATTCTCCCTAAAGGTCAAGGACAGTGGACTTTTCACCCAGGGGGGATATATCGAAGGAATCGGGCTCTCCTCTCCTTTTGCCACAGCCGCTTTCTCCCTCCAGCAGGGAAAGATAAGCCCGGTGGTAGAGGTCAGCCTGGGCTTTGTCATCCTTAAGGAAGAAGAGAAAAAAGGAATAGATGAAAAGAAATTTGCCTCAGAAGCAGAAGAGTTACGGAAAGAGCTCCTTCCCTGGAAACAGATGGGAATCTACAATAAGTGGTATCGGGCCCTGAGGAAAGATGCCAAAATATGGATAGACCCGAATTTCGAGAAGCAATTGTAAAAGGAGGACAACAAGCGCCTTTCTTACAGGAGCCTGCCCAGGTAAATAGCGCCGATGAACCCCATTAGAGTGAGAAGATTAACTTTTATATGAAAGCCAAAGGTGAAATCCAAAACATATAAGTTAATGAACCGGGGGTCAAAACCGGGGCTGATCCCGGCGATAAAGAACTTGTGAATCAGACTGGCCTTATCCTGAAAGAATAGCCCGATGATTTCCGCTGTGATGCTCCCGATCAAGGCTCCAATAATGAGAACGAGCAACCAGAAACCGATTCCTTTCCCTGCTCTTTCCCTTCTCGTTTTTCTCCTCCTTGGCATACCGGCCTCTCCCCTCCCGCCAGTCGGGATGTTGCGACTGATAGCTTTACAGAACCCATCCCCTTAAATCCAAAATCCAAATGTCAAAATCCAAATGAATCCCTAAAATCTCAATAATAGAATTAAGACCTAAGACATCAGACTTTAGACCTAAGACAAAAACCAAAAAAATCTTTTAGTCTATGGTCTGCGGCCCGTTACAATTTGTCATTGATGATTCATTTGTCATTCATTATTTTAGCTCTTCCGTAACGCCTTATAACTTGACTATGCACTTAGTCGGACATTTTTCCAGAGGTTTCTTCCAGTCAGTGTCCTCTTTCATTCCCCGGATATCCACTCGGGCCAGGTTATCTTCCACTTTAAAGAGTTCCGGGCAAATCTTCTCACATAACTTACAGGCGATACAGCCTACAGAGCAGATGCTTCTAACAGCCTTTCCCTTATCCAGGGAGCTACAGGCTACAACGATCAAAGGATGAGTTCCATTTCCCATCTCCAGGGAGATGATACCCCGGGGGCAAGTCTTAACACAAATCCCACATCCGGTGCATTTCTTCTCATCTATGCGGGGTAGCCCATCTTCCATAACGATGGCCTCAAAAGGGCAAACCTGAGCACAATCCCCATATCCAAAGCAGCCATAAACACAGGATAAGCCCCCCCCGGCCACCAGGGTACTGGCCTGGCAACTTTTTAGCCCTCGATAGTCCGACCGCCACTTTTTCTCCTCGGACTTAGCCCCGCAATGAACGACAGCTATTTTCTTTTCAGCAGCCTGACTTTCTACTCCCAATACGGTAGCTAACCGCTCAGCTACTTTCGCTCCCCCGGGTACACAATCATTTACGGTTACTTCTTTAGTTAAAAGTCGTTCAGCGAATAGCTGACAACTGGCCGAACCGCAGGCTCCACAGTTAGCTCCGGGAAGAGCTGCTTCTATCTTCTCCACCCGGGGATCATCTTTGACAAACAGCTTCTTACTTGCCCAGGCGAGAATCACGGCAAAGAAGGCTCCCAAACCTGCCAGGCTCAATATCGATACTAAGACTATTGTGTCCATAGTTACTCTTTCAGACGGTTTCCTAGTCACTGGTGACAGGAGCCCGGTTTTTTCTGTTCTCTGTGTTCTGTTTTCTGTCCTCTGTCTTCCGTTAAGCCGAAGGCAGCCCCACAAAACCATAAAAGGCTAAAGCCATAAGGCCGGCAATAAGAAGGCCGATAGGGGCGCCTTTAAGGGCTTCCGGCACATCGGCAAACTCTAACTCTTCCTTGATACCGGCCATAATAACGATCGCCAGGGTAAATCCCAGTCCCGAACCCAAGCCAAAAAGGGTGCTCTGGATAATATTATATTGCCGTAAAACCAGGAAGAGGGCACTGAAAAGAATAGCACAGTTAGTAGTTATCAGAGGCAGGTAAATGCCCAGAGTGCGATAAAGTCCCCGGCTGGTCTTCTTGATGAACATCTCCAGCAACTGAACCAGAGCAGCGATGACGATAATGTCGGTAACATACTCTAAGAAAGGCAACTTAAACTTAATAAGGACGAAAGTGCTAAGCAGCCAGACCACCGGGGCGGTCAGAGTCATTACAAAGGTAACGGCCATCCCCATGTTTAAGCTGGACTTCACCTCACTGGATACCCCGAGGAAAGGACATATCCCTAAAAAGTATTTCAGCACAAAGTTATTTACCACCACGGCACTGATAAATATTAAAAAAAGATTACCCATTGTTTCTCCTCACAGGACAGAACTCATAATTTTTCTGTTTTCTGTCATCTGTTTTCTGCCTTAATGACATGCCGATCTGTTAGCCATCTTGCCGGTAAAGAAATTGCTGATCCCGATCATTGTTCCCAAAGTGAGAAAAGCTCCTGCCGGCAAGAGCATGATTATCCAGGGACGGAATCCCCCGCCCTTGCCCACGAGCGCAAGAATTTGAATCCCGAATATCGACCCCGAACCTAAAAGCTCCCGGATGCTGGCCAGGGCAATGAGGGCCAGAGTAAAACCTACCCCCATACCCAGGGCATCAGCCACAGATCGATGGACAGGATTCTTGGAAGCGAACATTTCCTGGCGGCCCAGGATTAAACAATTAACGACAATCAAGGGAATATACGGGCCCAGGGCCTTGCTGATTGCAGGGAAGTTTCCTTTTAAGAAAAGGTCTACTATGGTTACAAAGGTAGCTATAATAACTACAAAGGAAGCAATTCTCACCTCATGGGGAAACACCCTCCTGAAGGTAGAAATGATGATACTGCTGCAAAGGAGAACGAAGGCAGTGGCCAAGCCCATGCTCAATCCATAGACGGCCGCATTAGTTACCGCCAGGGTAGGACACATCCCTAACAACTGGCGAAAGACAGGATTTTCTTTCCACAATCCCTTAAGGGCATCTTTGAATAAAATATACTCTTTCATTCCCCCCCGCTCCTTCTTTTGACAGGATTTACAGGATTTACAAGATTTTTTCTAACTATTCCGCCTTAAGTAAACTCTTTGTCATTAACCTTTTCTTTAAAGTTTAATCCTCTTCATCGGGTTAATCCTGTCAATTCTTTGTTTTATTGAAGCACCTTCAATACCTTAGCTATCCCCTTATTAATCATATCCACTACTGCCTTTGAGGAGATGGTAGCTCCGGTTATAGCATCGATCTGCCCGGGCTTCTTGGGTGTGGCCGGATTTCTGTTCTTAATGTAGGTTATCCTCGGCTTGATGACCAGTCCCTTAAATTGGTCTTTGAACTCGGGGGTGGTAATATTCCCCCCCAAGCCCGGCGTCTCCACGCTCTCCAGAACTTGCATACCCAACAATTTTTCCAGCCGGTTATCCAGGCCAACCATCAAATAGATCTTCGCCTGGAAGCCCGGCCCTTCCACTTTAAAGGCTATCCCCACCGGCTTTCCTTCTCCATCAAGTCCTCGGTAAAGGACCAGCCCGTCTTTTTTCTCCGTTCGATAACTCTTGGCTTGGGGAAGGACAGTAAAGATAGCGGCCTTCAACGTCTTCAACCGCTGTTTCTCGATTTTGGGCGCCGCCCCTTTATATACCATAGCCAGAGTCCACCCGGAGATAACTCCTACTGCAGTAAGGACAATCACCATTTTAGCTGCCGGGGACATCTTCATTCTTTCACCTCAAATTCTAACGGACTCCGAAAGGTTTCGGCCGAGTGTATCTATTAATGAGGGGAACGGCCATATTCATCAACAATATAGAGTACATCACTCCCTCTGGCAGCCCTCCCCAGAGACGAATAATTATCAGCAGTATACCACTTCCAAAACCAAAAATCCACCTTCCTTTTTTGGTCAGAGGAGTAGTTACCGGGTCAGTAGCCATAAACAGGGCGCCCAGAAGGAATCCTCCCACCAAAACCTGAAATAACGGCGAGGCGAACTTAGCATTAACCAGGTGAGCAGCTTCCCCAAATACAAAGACGGTAACGAAATAAGCAAGAGGAATTCTCCAGTCGATGTACCTCTTCCAGAGCAAATAAGCCCCACCCAGAAGAAGAGCCACGGCAGAGGATTCCCCCAAGGAACCGGAGGTCTGCCCCAGGAAGAGCTTAAGAAGGGGAGTTGTCATTCCCTGAAACTTCATCATACCCAAAGGAGTAGCTCCGGTAACAGCATCCAAGCTAAGGGGATTTATCCAGGTAGTGAGAGCCACCGGGAAGGTTGCTAAAAGGAAAGCCCTTCCCACCAGGGCCGGATTGAAGATGTTATAACCCAATCCCCCGAAGATCTGTTTTCCCAGGGCAATAGCCATAACTGCTCCCAGAACCGCTACTCCCAGGGGAAGACTCGGAGGAAGAACAAGGGCTAAAAGAAGTCCGGTGAGCAGAGCAGAGCCATCAAAGAGGGTTACCTTCTTCCGGCGCGCCTTCTGAAAGACAGCTTCTGTGGCCAGGGCAGCAAGAATGGAGACAACGATAAGACTTATGGCCTTTCCCCGGTAAAAATAGATGGAAGCGGCTACAGCGGGAATCAAGGCATAGATAACCCCGCGCATCATGGACCTCACATCCATCCGTCCCTTAATGTGAGGAGAAGCAGTTACAATAAATTTTTCTTTCATGAACGTTTTATCCTTCGCAGTTCCGATTTGCCTACCTTGAAAAGGTGAACCAGAGGGATATCTGCCGGACAGACGTACTGGCAGCATCCGCATTCCATACAGTTAAGGATATTATATTCGCTGAGTCTCTCCCAGCGGCGGGCGCGCACCTCTTTCCTTATCTCGGTGGGAAGAAGGTTCATGGGACAGGCATCCACACAACGAGCGCAGCGGATACAGGGCGTCTCTTCTTTCAGAGCGACTTCTTTTTCCCCTAAACAGAGAATGCCCGAAGTGCCCTTGGTTACCGGGGTATCCAAAGAATGCTGGGCCAATCCCATCATCGGTCCCCCGATAATTACCTTGCCAACCTCTCCCCGAAATCCGCCACATTCCTCGATTAAATTACTGATGGGTGTCCCTATCCTCGCCCGGAGGTTAACAGGATCGTTTACCACCCTTCCGGTAACCGTAACTACCCGTTCATATAAAGGCTTGCCTAATCCTATCGCCTCATAGATAGCCAGGGCCGTCCCCACATTATTGACCACACAACCCACATCCAGAGGAAGCCCTCCAATGGGAACCTCCCGGTTGAGGAGAGTCTTGAGCAACTGCTTCTCAGCCCCTTGCGGATACCTCACCTCCAGAGGAACCACTTCTACTCCTTCTTCTCCCCGAAGAGCCTCGCGCAAGGATGCGATAGCCTCTGCCTTATCCTTCTCTATACCCACATAAACCTGTTTTACCCCTAAGGTTCTCATAATTATCTTCAAACCCTGGACCACCTCGTTGGTTTTCTCCACCATAATCCGGTAGTCGCCGGTAAGATAAGGCTCACATTCCGCTCCGTTCAGGATAAAGGTATCTATTTCCTTCCCTTCCGGAGGAGTAAGCTTGACATGGGTGGGAAAAGCTGCTCCCCCCAATCCTACTATCCCCGCCCGGGCTATTATCTTCCGGGCTTCCTCAGGGGTAACCCCTTCCGGATCCCGCGGGGTGAACTCCTCCCGCTCGTCCTTTCCATCCCCCTCAATGACGATAGCCTGGGCACTTCCCAACACCGGATGGGGATGTTTCTCAATGGCAACTACCTTGCCGGAGAGGGATGAATGAACCAGGCTGGAGATAAACTTATCGCTTTTCCCAATTTCAGTTCCCGCCTTAACCTCGTCACCGACTTTAACCGTCGGTTCTGCCGGGGCGCCGGCATGCTGACTCAAGGGAATAATTACTTTATCGGGAAGCTTTGCTTCCTTAATTGATTTATCCCGGGTAAGCTCCCGGAAATACCGGGGATGAATCCCCCCCTTAAATGTTGTCCTGGCCATTTCTTTTCCTCAGGTTAACTCGCTTCGCTCGTAATTGTAAATTGAAGATTGGAAATTTTAAATTGGAAATTTAAAGTAAAATTAAAAACAAAGAAACCAAAAACTTTTTTTATTTCAAAATCTACAATCTACAATTCAAGTTGCGACCGTAGGGAGCCAACTTGGCTTTTATATCCCCCGCACCTGACAGTCTTCCACATAGGTTCGGGCTTGCCGGGCCATCTCTTCAAGTTTCTCCGGGGAATAAGGTTTTAGTTGCATCATCTCTTCCCCGGAAGCATTCTCCGGAACGAATTGCTGGAGGACATATTTTTTTGCCCCCTGGATGGACCTGGCAATCTCCTCGATATCCTGCTCGTTCAGAAAAGCCGGCACCACCGTCGTCCGGAACTCATAATCAATCCCGCTCTTCATGAGAAGACCGATGCTTTCCCTTATCTTCTCCAAATCGACCTCCGACCCTACCGTCCTTTCATACTTATCCTTTTCAACTTTCAACTTTAAACTTTGAACTGTATTTTTAATATCCATAGCCGCCGAATCAACCAGCCCTTCCTCAATTAACTCTCTGAGCATCTCCGGATAGCTACCATTAGTCTCTATCTTTACCGGGATCCCCCACCCTTTAATCCGCTCGATGAACTCGGGAAGGGAAGAGTGAATAGTCGGTTCTCCTCCTGTGATAACGATTCCATCCATCCAATTCTTTTGTCTTTGGATAGCCTCCTCAACTTGCCAGAAAGGTACCGTATCCAAATTTTCCGAATTGAAGGCAAGGTCTGGAACGTGGCACCAGGGACATTTGAAATTACAGCCGGGCAAAAAAATGACAGAAGCTATCTTCCCGTCCCATTCTATAAGAGAGTTTTCCAAAAAACCTTTTATCTCAAGCACAAATATAGTACCTTAAGCTCCAAGACTCTCTTCCAAATCAAGGCCTTTCCCTCAGATACTTCTTAAAATCCTCCGATTTAGGAACCTCTCCTGTCCAGCGGGCTTCTTCTCTTCCGTCTTTTTCCAAGATGCTGGTGGGCACTTCCCCTACACCATAAAAAGCTCCTTCAGCCAGACCGTCCACCGTATCCATATCATAAAAACTGACCTTTACTTTATCAGAAACTTTCCACTCTTTCAAGAAAAAATGAAATTTATTTTTGGTCGTCTGACATTTAGCACAATTTTTCTTACCAAATATCTTAATTTCCACCATCGGAACTCCCCATAAGATATACTACTTAATAAATCGCAGACTCTGGACAAAGAAAAAAAGACAGATGTGAGAAGACAGGTCCCGGTTCTCTGTCATCTGTCTTTCAACGAATGGTATAATCTCCCTTGTGGCGGTCATTGAGTTCACCGACCTTTGAACGGTTCCAATTACTTACCCGGCTGAAGTAACCTACAATACGAGTAATACCGTAGACATTCTGCTTGCCGCAGTAGGAACAGCTATCCCGAAGACCGCGACTTTGGCGATGGCAATCATTGCAGATAGTGAACTCCGGAGAGATAGTCAATTGAGCCGCCTGGGTATTCTCCCAGGTTTTTTTGATTAAGTTCAGGATGCTTTCCGGCGAGGGTTTTTGCTCTCCTACAAAAGCGTGTAAGATGGCCCCTGATTCGATGAGAGAATGGAAACGGCTCTGCTTGACAATCCTATCAACCAGACTTATGGGAGCGTCAGCCCGGAAATGGATGCTGTTGGTATAGTAACTTTCATCGTTATCTATATCTCCTTTCACTACACTAGCCGCCTCCGGGTACTCCCGGAGGTCTATCTTGGAAAGCCTTCGGGTAGCCGATTCCGCAGGTGATTCTTCCAGGGCAACATGCAAATTATATTTTTCCCCGCAATCCTTCGCCTTCAAATTCATAAAAGAGATTATCCGCAGGCCTAATTTATAAGCCTCTTCATCCTCATGCAGCTCCTTTCCAACCAGATACTGGACACACTCGTTGAGCCCGATGATTCCGATAATGTAGGTAGCCTTGTCCAAATCAATGTAAGGTCTGCCGTCTTCAGCAATCTTTCCTACTTCCCACATCGGCATACTGGGCTCCCGCATCAGTTCCCCGATGAATTCCTTCTTCTCCAGATGAGCTTTCATGGCTATCTCCATAGCCTTGTCAATTTCCTTATAGAGCTGGTCGCTACTATACCTTTCCTTTATCCCCGCCAAATTCCGGCGCACCCGATAAGCCACCTGAGGGAGATTGATAGTCACATTCTGAAAACCACAGAAGCGCATACTTTCCGGATGTTCAATCATATAATTATCTCTAATCTTAGTCCTTAACCGGCAGCAAGCGGAAAGAGTTACTTCATCCCGGTCGAAGACAAAATAGGGCGTTCCGTTCTCACTGGCAATCTCACAGGCGTATTGCAATAACTCATACTGATTAGGGTCATCGAAAGCTTCCTGAGAAACATGGAGATCACATTTGGGAAAAGCGAAGACATTCCCATGCCTGTCTCCCGCTCTCCAGACATCCAGCATCGCCCGGGTGAACCGTTGAGATGCCTTTTCATATTCTCCATAAGTCTTCCCGGTATACTTCCCCCCCGGGCCAATGGCCGAAATGCCCTTGAGATAACCGGGTATTCCCAGGTGAATATTGAAGTCTAAAAACAGGGTCTGCCCTCCCCGGGAAAAAGCGTTCTGAGAACCGCTGAAGATGAGATATTGAGCTTCTTGCCTCATCTCCTCATCGGTCATCTCCGCTACATAAGGAGCATAAAAGATGTTTATATAACCCACCCCCAAGGCTCCCGCATAGTAAGCCTGAAGGGAGGCAAGGAAAGTATTGAGATGCCCGGTAAGAGTTCGGGCATGAACAGCCGGGGCAGAGGAAGTATCTAAATTGCCCAATTCCAAGCCATACTTCTTGATATACTCCAAACTGTGGGAACTACAATATACCCGGGGATAACCTAAATCATGAATATGAATCATTCCCGTAAGATGCGCATTGCCTACCTCCTGGCTGAAGACCCGCTGGAGCATATACTGCTTGATAGTATTCTCGGCCACCGCTAAGTTTATAGCTTCCGGATTATTGGTGGTAATATTGCTGTTTTCGTTGCTCTTAGAGAAGATGAGCTGGTCCAAATCATAAGCGGGCATACCGATCAACGTCTGCCGGGCAAGTTTTTTCCGGTAACCCCGGTCCAGGAGCTCATTATCTACCAATTCCCGGATGAGGCTGGTTGATATCTGTCCCAAACCCGAACTCAAGACCCTTGCCTCCACTGACGTAGCAATGGAATCAGCTACCGCCTGAGAGAGACTGGCCTCCTTCATCAAGGCCTGGGAGATCTTAGCCTTATCCCAGGGAATAATTTCATCATGGGTCGAGCCCGCAACCAGAAGAGATAGGTCGGTGGTAGTCATCTTCCCCCTTATCTCCTTCCTCACCTTGAGCACCCCCCGTTGTCGAGTTCTTTTATCCCGGTAGAGGATGTAAGCTTTGGCCGTCTTGGCGTGCCCGGTCTCCATAAGAACTTTCTCTACGGCATCCTGTATTTCCTCTATATCGGGCACCGCATTCCCCAACTTTCTTCCCAGGAAGAAAGTAACCGCCTTAGCCAACTCTTCTGCTAAGAACTTATCTTCCCCCCCCACGGCCGTGGCCGCTTTAAAGATAGCATCAGCTATCTTAGCCTCATCGAAGGAAACGACTCTCCCATCCCTTTTCCTCACCGAGGCAAAGGTCTCTTTCTTCTTTCTTTCCTTAGTCGTTAACACTTCCCCCATTTCTTCTTCTCCTCTTCGGTAATTTAAACATTGGACTTAAGACTTTAGACATCAGACCTTTTTTCTTTTTTTTAAGCCCGCGGTCTATAGTCTATCGTCTGGAACGTTTTAGTATTGTATTTATCTATGGTTGCGAAACTTTTTATTAGAGATGCTAATCTTTATTTATCGGAGGTGGGACGCCTACTTCAACAGTCCTTTTACCTCCTTCATAAAATCCGTAATATCTCTGAACTGGCGATATACCGAGGCAAAGCGGACATAGGCCACCTCATCCAGGTCATGGAGTTTCCTCATAATCAATTCCCCAATCTCTCTCGAGGGCACCTCTTTCTTAAACTTGCCCTGCAGAGTCCCCTCAACCTCATCCACCAATTCCTCTATTCTTTCCATGCTTACCGGTCTCTTCTCACAGGCCTTGATGACTCCATTTAAAATCTTCTGACGGTCGAAAGACTCGCGCCGCCGGTCTTTCTTGACAATGAGGATAGCAATCTTCTCTCGACGCTCGTAAGTAGTGAAGCGGTGTTTGCATTTGAGACACTCCCGGCGTCGTCTGATGACCAGGTCGTCTTTGCTGGAGCGGGAATCAACTACTTTATCTTCGGGGAAATTACAATAAGGGCAGCGCATTTTGACCTTCTTTTCAGGTAGGCGATGAATTATCTAAAAAGCCTTTAAACCCCCTATATTGAGCTATAATAATTTTACCACCCAACATCTGGGGTGTCAAGGGAAAACAGAGAACAAAGAACAGAGAACAGAAATAGAGAAAATCTGTCATCTGTCTTCTCATTTCTGTCTTCTCATTTCTGTCTTCTGACTTCTGTCATCAAGAGGAATAGCCGCTTCCCGGAGCATCGTTCTGGCCATCTCATCGGGATAACCCTTGGCAATAACGATCCTCTGAACACCTGCATTAATGATCATTTTAGCACAGACGCTACAGGGTTGATGAGTGGCATACAGGGTTGCTTCTTTTATGCTTGCCCCATACAAGGCGGCCTGGATAATAGCGTTCTGCTCCCCATGTAACCCCCGGCACAGTTCATGTCTCTCGCCCCGGGGAACTTTCATCTTCATTCTCAAGCAACCGGTTTCCTCACAGTGGACCAATCCTGCCGGAGCGCCATTATATCCGGTGGAAATAATCCTCCTATCCTTGACAATAACCGCTCCCACCTTTCTCCTCAGACAGGTAGAACGTTTAGAGATAAGCTCGGCCACCTCCAAAAAATAATCATCCCAGGAGGGGCGCTTCATCTTTGCTTTCCGCTTTGTCTTCATCCCCCATCTTTCTTTTTAAAGCATAAACCACAGATTGCACGAGATTTTTATTATTTTCTTGTGTTAATCTGGGAAATCTTGTGGTTTCATTTCTGTTATTTTTTCTTGTATAAGGGAAAACTCTTACAGAGTTCTTCAACTTCTTCCCCGACCCTGCTCCTAACTTTATCATCGTGGATATTCTTCAGGACATCATCAATCATCCCGGCAATATTTTTCATTTCTTCTTCCTTCATTCCCCGAGTGGTCAGGGCCGGCGTGCCCAAACGAATTCCGCTGGTGACAGACGGCGACCGGGGATCGAAGGGGATACTATTCTTATTCACCGTTATTCCGGCCTTATCAAGAGCCGTCTCCGCCTCCTTTCCCGTCATTCCTCTCTCGGTTAAATCCACCAAAGCCAGATGCGTATCCGTCCCTCCTGAGACCAAACGGAACCCTTTTTCCTTCAGCCTCTCAGCTAAAGCCTGAGCATTCTTAACCGTTTGTTTCTGATATTCCCCGAACCCCGGCGACTCCGCCTCCTTAAAGGCAACTGCCTTAGCCGCAATAACTTGCATCAAAGGACCCCCCTGAATACCGGGGAAAATCATCTTATCTATCCTTTCCCCGAACTCCCGGGCACACATAATCATTCCTCCCCGGGGACCCCGCAGAGTCTTATGGGTAGTAGTGGTTACAAACTGGGCCTGAGGGATAGGATCGGGATGAATCTTAGCTATCACTAAACCGGCGATATGAGCAATATCCGCCAGGAGATAGGCCTTCACCTCATCGGCTATCTCCCGAAAAGTTTGGAAATCCAGAGTCCGGGGATAAGCACTCGCTCCAGCCACGATCATTTTGGGTTTATACTTCCGGGCCAGTTCCCGCAATTGGGAAAAGTCTATTACTTCCGTATCCCTGTTCACTCCATAGGAAACTACCCGGAAACACCGTCCCGAGAAATTTACCGGGCTGCCATGAGTAAGATGTCCTCCCTGGGCCAAGTCCATTCCCAGGAGAGTATCCCCCGGATTCAGGGCCGCAAAGTAAACAGCCATATTGGCTTGAGATCCGGAATGGGGTTGGACATTGACATGCTCTGCTCCGAACAATCTCTTCGCTCTCTCTCTGGCCAGGGACTCCGCCTTGTCCATAAACTCGCAGCCCCCGTAATACCTTTCCCCGGGATATCCTTCTGCATATTTGTTGGTGAAGACCGACCCCTGAGCTTCCAGAACCGCCCGGCTGGCATAATTCTCCGAAGCAATCAGATTAAGTTTACTTTTTTCCCGCTCCTCCTCCAAACGAATCGCTTCTGCAATTTCAGGGTCAGTATTTTTTAACTCTCTCACTTGCTGTCTCCTCTGATATCACTTGCACTGAAAGCTCTCTTCGATCCTCTTTATTTTCTCCAATCTGCGAGCGTGCCGGAGGCCGGAGAAGGAAGTTGTGAGCCAGACATCCACCATCTCCCGGGCGGTTTTTTTATCTATCACCCTCCCCCCGAGACAGAGGATATTGGCATCATTATGAGAACGGCTCATCTTTACCGTATAGGCATTATGGCAGAGCGCCGCCCTTATCCCGGGAACTTTGTTGGCTGCGATAGAAGAACCAATCCCGGTGCCACAAACGATTATTCCCGTTTCCGCATCTTCTCCCACTACCGCTTTAGCCACAGCCAAGGCATAGTCAGGATAGTCCACCGATTCGGGGCCATGCGTTCCCAGATCCTGAACTTCATGTCCCATCTTCTCCAGAAAGAGCTTCAAATCCTCCTTCATTTCCCAGCCCGCATGGTCACTACCAATAGCAATTTTCATCTAAGATACCTCTCTAAACTTTCTAAAAGTCCCTGAAGACAGCTTTTAATCTCCTTGAGAACCTCTTGATAAACCGGCAAAGGAGCTCCAATAGGGTCGGAAATATCCAAAGACCTCTCTTCCGGATTAGGGCTGAATTTCTTAAGCAAGAATACCTTTCCTGAAGCATTGGGATTCATCTCCAGCACAGCCTGACGGTGACGCTTTTCCATAACCAGGACGAGGTCCGCTTCCTCAATTGAATCTATCGTTAAAGAGGTAGCCCGGTGAACGGAGACATCTACACCCTCTCCCCGCATTACTTTTTCCACCGCCGGAGGAGGTCTCATCCCCTTCGGAGCCGCCGTCCCTGCTGAAATGACCCGGACATCATCCCTTCCCAGCTCATCCAGCATCTTCCGAAAGATACCTTCGGCCATAACGCTACGGCAGCTATTCCCGGTGCAGACGAAAAGGATTATTTTACTCAATTTCACTTTCCAAAACCTCTTTCACCCTTCTCCAGCTAATAATTCCCCGGCGGAGAACGCGAGGTTGGTCATTGCTGATATCAACGACAGTAGAAGGCCTTCCCAGCTTAGCCCTTCCGCCATCAATGATGAGCTCGATCTTCTCTCCCAGTTCTCTTCTCACTTCCCCCGCCTCGAGCGGCTCTATATCCCCGGAAAGATTGGCGCTGGAACCGGTAACAGAAGTCCCCGTTGCCCTAATTAAAGCCAGAGCAACTTTATTATCAGGAATTCTGATTCCTACCTTGTGAGCATCAGAAGTAAGGAGAGAAGGAACTTTCCGGCCGGCTTTAAACACCAGAGTAAGAGCCCCCGGCCAGAAGTAGCTGGCCAGCATAAGCGCTTGAGGGGTAATATCCTCTACCAGAGATTCCATCTCAGCGAAATCAGCAACTAAAATAGAGAGAGGCTTGTCCTTACTTCGCTCCTTGGCTTTGAAAACCCTCTCTACCGCTTTCTCGTTGAAAACATCAGCTCCCAAACCATAAACGGTATCGGTGGGAAAAGCCAGCAAGCCTCCGCTTCGCACCACTCGGGCGGCCTCTTCTATCTTCTCCGGTTCGGGCTCTTCCGGGTCAATTTTAAGAATCTTAGTTCCCATGGCTCAACTATTATATAGGTAAGTAAGGCACTAAGGCACACAGGCACTAAGTTAAAAAACTGTGAGTATCGGTTCTTGTTTCTCCTTTATGCCTTTATTACTTTGTGCCTTTGGACCTTATCTTTTTCTTTCCCACTTTCCGGGCCAATTGGCTCTTATATCTTTTAAGTTTTTCCCGCAGAGCCGGATATTTAACAGCTAAGATCTCCACCGCCAGGATAGCCGCATTCCGAGCGCCGCTTTTGCCGATCCCCATGGTAGCTACAGGCACTCCTCCCGGCATTTGCAAAGTAGAATAGAAGGAATCCAGACCTTTTAAGGGAGAGTTCAAGGGAACGGCCACCACGGGAAGGACCACCCGGGCAGCTAAGACACCGGCTAAATGAGCCGCTCCTCCCGCTCCGGCAATAATGACCTGTAATCCTCTTTTTTCAGCATTCTTAGCATAGGATTCAGCCCTCCGGGGGGAACGATGAGCAGAAGCAATGGACATCTCGTAAGCAACCCCGAAATCTTCTAAAACCTTGCCTGCTTCCTTCATCACTTCCAGGTCCGAATCACTTCCCATAACTATACCCACCAAAGGCTTATTCATCGGCTCTCACCTTTTTGGTTTCCGGTTCTCCTCAACATAAATCTGGTCACAGACAAGCTTATCACAGCAGAAGATACCGGCTTTGCCTAAGGAACTATTAGAGGCAATATTCATTTTCTTACCCTGCAACCATTTTATAGTAAGTCCTTACGTTTTACAAGGATTTTTTTGTGCCGGGAAAGCCCCGGTCTTCCTTTTTTTTCCGGACATTGCTCCTTGCTTTTGCTAAAGGGAGATGCTAAAATCTTTGGCAGGTAAAGAGGATAAGTGATTCTGAGGAAAGGTTATGAGAACGAGCGAACAGCTCTTGATAGAGACTAAGAAGAGAGACCTCCTTCAGGGAAGTATTGTCCGGAACGTCTGGGCTCTGGCTGCGCCGATGATGTTCGGAAACATATTGCAGACGACTTTTAACGTCGTGGATATGATCTGGGTAGGGAAACTCGGAGGGGCAGCCATTGCCGCGGTAGCCATGAGCGGAAGCATCCTCATGGTCGTTATGACCTTAATCATCGGTATTGCTACAGGGACCATCGCCATGGTATCCCGGTTCACGGGAGCAGGCGACAAGAAAAAAGCTAACGAGGTAGCCATGCAGTCTCTCATCCTCAGCCTTATCGCTTCTTCTTTGTTGGCAGCCGCCGGGTTTGGCCTGGCGCAAGGGATGTTGAAGTTATTAGGAGGCTCCCCGGAAGTCGTGGCTCTGGGCACGGGTTATCTGAAGATACTCCTGGTAGGAGGAACGGTAATGTTTCTCCTCTTCCTGGCCGGAGCTATCCTCCGGGGCGCCGGGGACGCCCTGACCCCGATGGTGATCCTGATTGTAGCTACCCTGCTGAATATTATTCTCGACCCCCTGATGATTTTCGGTATCGGGTTCCCCCGTATGGGAGTAAACGGAGCGGCCTTCGCTACGGTGATTGCCCGGGGGGTAGGGGTAATTATCGCCTTTTGGGTTCTCTTTCGGGGAAGTTCCCCCATTCATCTAAAGCTAAGACATGTAAAAGTCAACTTTGACCTCATCTGGAAAATAACCAAGATCGGAGTTCCCAGCTCTATTCAGATGAGCTTGAGAAGCTTAATGGGTGTTGTCCTCATGGCCATTGTAGCTAAATACGGAACCTATGC
>JAADIA010000043.1 GCA_013151555.1 Nitrospirota bacterium
GTCTTCTTTCTGGCTTCAACGTTATTTGCTCCTCCTCTTTTTGCGGGCGGAAAAAAGAAGATAACTCTCAGTATGTGGACATTTTTTGGGGGTGGAGAAGGTTTTATTATGACGGGTCTCATCAAACAGTTTAATGAAGAGCATCCGAATATTGAGATCCGGGAACAAAAGATTGAATGGGGAGCATACTACACTAAACTATTAACGGCGCTGATATCCGGATATGCTCCGGATATTGCGGTTATGCATCTTGCTATATTACCGGACTATGCTTCCAAAAGAGTGCTGAACGACATAGGAAAAGATCTTCCCGCTGCCTTCAAAGATAATATTCTCAAAAAAGTAATAAACAGAGCTTATTATAAAGGGCAATTATATGCGGTTCCGATAGATATGCATCCTCTGGTAATGTACTATAACAAGAAAACTTTAAAAGAAGCCGGGCTTGTTGATGCCCAGGGCAAAGTTCTTCTGCCGAAAACCTGGGCAGAACTCTTCAATTATGGGAAAAAAATCAAAGAGGTCACGGGTAAATGGGGCCTCACCTGCGCGACCGGGGGTATGCTTGGAGAAAGATGGTGGATATCTCTTTACTATCAGTTAGGTGGGGTTTTTGATCCAGTAAAACATACTGTAGACCTTAAGATAGCTACGAAAACATATAAAATGATAGCTAAATTTTATAATCAGGAGGTTGCTTTTGCCAGCGGGGATTATGCGGAAAATGAAACCCTGTTTATAAACGGTGGAACCGGCTATCATTTCAACGGAGTCTGGGCGATGGCAATATACCCAATTACGAAGGGCTTGGAATTCGGGGTAACTTCCATACCTGCTATTCCGGGAAGTAAACCCTTTACAGAGACAGGCAGCCATTCTTTTGTCTTTCCTAAAAAGGGAGACAAAAAGAAATTAGCTGCGGCCCTTACCTTTGCCCGGTGGTTTTCAGCGCATAGCCTTGAATGGGCAAAAGCCGGACATGTTCCTGTCAATAAGAAAATATTCGGGTCTAAAGCGCTTCTTGCTCTTCCGATGAGAAAAGATTATATAGATGTTGTTAAGAACGCTGTCTTTCCTCCCTCTATGGTGGGATATTCTCAGTTGAGAGAAAACATGTGGGAATTAGGACAGAGAGTAATAGACAAAGGTCTTACTCCTGAGGAAGCAGCCAAAGCTTTAAATAAAAAGATTAACGAGATTATGCGCGGACGATAGATAGCAAGAGCACAAATACCTGAATTCTAACCGGAGGTATAGCTTGTGCCTCTTTTTCCTCTTACTCCCAGGGACTTGCAGCGGTTAAGGCAGATAGCTAATGTTTTTATCAAGCACGGGTTTGGTTTCCTTGTCGGGAGTCTTAACCTGCAACGTTATCTCTCTTTAGGCAAGAGAGTGCTCACTCTTAAAAGGAGGTCCGAAAGTTTAAAGGAAAGCAAGCACAGTATTGCGGAAAGGGGGCGAATGGTCCTGGAAGAGTTGGGACCGACCTTCATCAAACTCGGGCAAATCTTAAGTACTCGTTCCGATATTATTCCCGCGGATTTTTTGAGAGAGTTCAGCAAACTACAGGATGAGGTTCCTCCTTTTTCTTTTTCGGAAGTAAAAAAGGTTATTGAAGAGCAGTTCGGCTTACCTCTGGAACAGCTCTTTTCTTATTTTGAAGAAGATCCCCTGGCTGCTGCTTCCATTGCCCAAGTCCATCAAGCTTCTCTCCCTCAGGGGAGGGAAGTTATTGTTAAAGTGCAACGTCCGGGAATAGTTTCCAAAGTAAAAGCCGACCTGGATATTTTACTCTTCCTTGCTCATTTAGCAGAAAGACATATCCCTCGCAGCCGTCTTTATAGTCCCGTGGAGATAGCAGAAGAGTTTGCTGCTACTTTACGCCGGGAACTTGATTTCACTGTGGAAGCTAACCACACGGATAGATTCTATCGAAACTTTGAAGAGGATAACACTGTTCGCATTCCTCAAGTTTACTGGGACCTTACCGGCAAGCGGGTGCTTACCCTGGAGCGAATAAAAGGAATAAAGATAAGTGACCTCGAAGCCCTGGACAAAGCCGGTTTGGACAAAAAGAAGATTGCCCTCCAGGGAGTAAATGTTTTTCTTAAACAGATATTCGAACACGGATTCTTTCATGCCGATCCCCATCCGGGCAATCTTCTCGTTCTTGATAATGAGGTCATAGGTTTGGTTGACTTCGGTATCATCGGACGTCTTGACAAGGAAACCTTACGCTCAATAACCAACATGCTTATCTCTCTGGCCTCCCATGATCTGGACCGATTGGGAGAGGAGTTTCTTAATTTAGGCCTTTCGCCGAAAGAGTTGGACCGAAGAAGTTTCAAAGCCGACCTTTTAGAATTTGTAGATAGCTACTTCGGGGTCCCCTTAAAACACATTCAGGCAGAGAGCTTTATCTATGATATGATCCATCTTGCCGGCAAACATGGCATAAGAGTGCCCCGCAACTTTGTTCTTTTGGGGAAAACGGTCTTTATCATTGGTGGAATTGGCCGCGAACTGGATCCGGACTTCGATTTTTTGGAAGTTGCCAAACCTTTCGCTTACAATTTAATTAAGAAGAGATTGCATCCTCAGAAACTATTCCTGAATTCGTTTCGGGCTTTATCTGAAATATCTTCCCTTCTGGAATCTTTTCCCGGTCAAGCTAACCGGATATTAAAAAAGTTTCGCCAGGGAGAGTTTAAGTTAACTATAGAGCATAAAGGTCTGGAGGATGCTATCCAGGGGAGGGATAAAGCAAGCAATCGTTTATCGCTAAGCTTGATTATTGCTTCTCTTATTGCCGGCTCTTCCTTGCTTATTCGCTCGGAGGGAGTTCTCTTCTGGGGGGGAGTTTTCGGATTTTCCCTGGCCGGGTTTTTCGGGGTATGGCTGGTGATAGCAATCTGGCGGTCTGGATTGTAAGTTCCTTGACAAGGTCACTTTTTTATGGTAAAACCTTAAACAGGAAATAGCGTCGGTTATTAAAAAAGTTATAAATTAAATTTCCGAGTTTCCGTGGTTAAGTTTGTGTATTTCTATGTTTCCGTAGTTAAATTTGATAGTATCGCCAAAAATCTAAGGAGGAACATTATGAAGAACTCAATCAAGGCCATCGGGAGTGTTTTTTTCTTAATAGTCTTCTTTCTGGCTTCAACGTTATTTGCTCCTCCTCTTTTTGCGGGCGGAAAAAAGAAGATAACTCTCAGTATGTGGACATTTTTTGGGG
>JAADIA010000037.1 GCA_013151555.1 Nitrospirota bacterium
GCTCCCAGCGGCCAATACTTTAACGGCGCTACGGCTCCACCTGCTCGTTGAGCAACTATCGTTATGATGGAAGAAACTAGGCTTAACCCCAGGAAAGGCAGTTTCTCTATCCATACTTTTCTCTGAGCCGGGCCGGCTGCCTTAAGATTAAGTCTTTCCAGGGGGTAGATATCGAGAATCACCAAAACCACTGGCAGAGTTACTGCCATAGGCTTGCTCATAAGAGCGAGAGCGAAAAGGAAAAGGCTGAGACCATAAAATGTGGATCTTCGCGGGAGGGAAGAGAGAGGAGAAATGTAGCGGAGATAGGAAAGAAGGCTGAGAAGAGTAAAGAAAGCATAGAGGACATCTTTTCTTTCTGCCACCCAGGCCACTGACTCCACGTGCAAGGGATGCAATCCGAAAAGAAGAGCGGTTATTGCTCCTGCTGCGAGGGCTTTTCCCAGGGACGGTTCTTTGAGAAGCGAGGTTCTCTCTCTTTTTCCGGTTTTCTTCCTAAAGGGCACAAGCAAGCGGATGAGCAGGATAAACACCAGGAAGGTATTCAAGCTGTGGAAGATAATAGCGGTCAAGTGATGACCCCGGGGATTTAATCCCCACAAGGCATAATCCAAGGCATGGGAAAGCCAGGTCAACGGATGCCAGTTGCCGGCATAAAAAGAGGTAAACGTCCACTTCAGGAGTTCAGGATCCAGGGACTGGATATGAGGATTATCATAAACATACTCGCCATCATCCCAGTTCACGAAATTATTGTTAAGGGTGGGAAGATAAACAAGGAGAGTGGTCAGGGCGATAAGAAGGCCGACTATCCATATTTTGATTTTGTGTTGGGGAAATTCTGGAGGGGTTAGTCCTGATTTCATAGAGGTAGGTATGGATTTTTGGGATGGGTTCTTAGCTCTCTTCTTCCTCATGCTTCAACCTTGTAGATGATAGATTATAAAATAATCTTAGCATTCTTCTTTTCGTTGTGTCAATCTTTTTCCGGGTCCGTGTTTCTCCTGATTGACAATCTAATCAGGCAGGTTTAGGATGAGGGGATAGATGTCCAATTGACCGTTATGAGCGAAGCGAGTTAACTTAGCCAGGAACAACCCCCGTGGTTTTCCTTGTATAGGGGAGAAGTTCCTGTGGTATAATATCCCCGGGTGAAAAGGTATGTCCCGTAATTTGATTACCCCAGTTGATGCTTTTATCCGGGTAATCAGATTCAAACTTAGCGAGGATGTGATGAGTGATAAGATAATTATCAAAGGGGCCAGGGAACATAATCTGAAGAATATCGACCTGGAGATACCCCGCCATAAGCTGGTGATTATTACCGGACTCAGCGGCTCGGGAAAATCTTCCCTGGCCTTTGATACCATCTATGCGGAAGGTCAACGCCGCTATGTGGAGAGTCTCTCTGCCTATGCCCGCCAGTTCCTGGATCAGATGGAGAAACCGGAGGTAGAGTATATTGAAGGGCTTTCCCCAACCATCTCTATTGAACAGCGTAAGCCTGGCACTAACCCTCGTTCCACGGTGGGAACGGTAACGGAGATTTACGATTATCTGAGGTTGCTCTTTGCCCGGGTGGGTACTCCCTATTGCTACAAATGCGGCCGGAAGATAGAGCCGCAGACGGTGGAGCAGATGGTTGACCAAGTACTGGAGTTGCCGAAAGGGACTAAAGTGGAGGTCTTAGCTCCCTTGGTGCGAGGAAGGAAAGGAGAGCACCAAAATCTCTTCGACCAGGTTCGCCGGGACGGCTATGTTCGAGTAAGGGTAGATGGAAAAGTCCGGGATCTTGGGGAAGAGATTAGTCTGAACAAGAGGAAGAAACACAACCTTGAGGTAGTTGTGGATAGGTTGATCATAAAACCGGGAATCAGGAGCCGGTTAGCCGACTCTCTGGAAACGACCCTCAAACTCAGTTCGGGATTGGCCCTCATCGTTAGTGAACAGAAGACAGAAGACAGAGGACAGAAGACAGAAAAGAAAGCGAAAGCTGAAAAATTGCAGTTGGCTCATTCCCGGGTACCGTTTACAGAAATATTGCTGAGCGAACAGTTCTCCTGTTCGCAATGCGGTATCTCTTATGAAGAAATTGCTCCCCGGATGTTCTCTTTCAACAGTCCTTATGGAGCCTGTCCCGTCTGCGACGGCTTGGGGACGAAGATGGAGATAGACCCTGACCTGGTCATTCCCGACAAGACGAAATCTCTCCGGGCAGGAGCCGTTGAAGCCTGGCGGCGGGGAGGAAGGCAACTCCGCCTCTATTACCGGCAGATGTTGCGTTCCCTGGCCGGGTACGGTGATCTTGATCTCGATACTCCCTTTGAGGACCTTAGTAAAGGACACCGGAATCTTGTCCTCTATGGTTCCGAGGCGGAGGAGATAGAATCCGGTCGTTGGGGACGAGGCCGGGGCCACCGCTACCGAAGTGAATTCGAAGGGGTGATTCCCAACTTGGAGAGAAGGTTCCGGGAGACGGAGAGCGATTATGTTAAAGAAATCATCCTCCAATTCATGAGCTTTCTTCCCTGTTCTTCCTGTAAGGGGGCCCGCCTCAGGCGGGAGAGTTTAGCCATCAAGGTAGGGGATAAATCTATTGCCGAGGTAACGGCGATGTCGGTCCGCCGGGCGCGGGAGTTCTTTACCGGTTTGAAATTATCCGGAGAGAAAAAAAGAATAGCCCGGGAAGTAATCAAGGAAATAAAGGAGAGGCTGGCCTTCTTAAATAATGTCGGTCTGGATTATCTTACCCTGGACCGGGCTACCGGGACGCTCTCCAGTGGGGAAGCGGAGAGAATTCGTCTGGCTACCCAAATTGGTTCGGGATTGGTGGGAGTTCTTTACGTTCTCGATGAACCGAGCATCGGATTACACCAACGGGATAACCGTCGTCTTCTTAATACCCTGGTTCGTCTGCGGGACCTGGGCAATACCGTCCTTGTTGTGGAGCATGATGAAGAGACCATCAGGATTGCCGATTTCATCGTTGATTTCGGGAGCGGGAAATGAAGGAGGGAGAGTGGTAGCTGCGGGAACCCTTAAAGATATTATGAATTCTCCTTCGTCCCTGACCGGGCAGTATCTGAAGGGTAAACTGAAAATTGAAATTCCGGAGAAAAGACGTCCCCTGACCGGGAAATTTTTGGAGATCAAGGGAGCCCGGGAAAACAATCTGAAGAATATCAAGGTTAAAATTCCCCTGGGGGTCTTCACCTGCGTTACCGGCGTTTCCGGCGTTTCCGGTTCGGGGAAGTCAACTTTGATCGAGGAAATATTATATAAATCTTTAGCTCAAACGCTCTATCGGGCTCGGGTGAAACCGGGAGAACACAAGAGTATTGAAGGAGTGGAAAACATAGATAAGGTAATCGTTATCGACCAGGCTCCCATCGGAAGGACCCCCCGCTCTAATCCGACTACCTATACGGGGGCTTTCACCTTCATCCGGGAGCTCTTCTCCCGCCTTCCGGAAGCCCGCCTGCGTGGCTATAAACCGGGAAGGTTCAGTTTCAATGTTAAAGGTGGGAGATGTCAAGCTTGCCAGGGGGATGGAATCATTAAGATTGAGATGCATTTTCTCCCTGATGTCTATGTTCACTGCCAGGCATGTAAGGGGAAAAGGTACAACCGGGAGACCCTCGAGGTGCGGTATAAAGGGAAGAATATTGCCGAGGTCCTGGATATGGTTATCGAGGAAGCTCTGAGTTTCTTTCAGAACATCCCCCCGGTGAAGAGGATCCTTCAGACTCTTTATGATGTCGGTTTAGGATACATAAAGTTAGGGCAATCGGCTCCTACTCTCTCCGGAGGGGAGGCTCAGAGAGTGAAATTGGCTTCTGAGCTTTCCCGGAGAGGAACAGGGAGAACTTTATATATTCTCGATGAACCCACAACGGGACTCCATTTCGCCGATATTCGGAAACTTCTTAATGTCCTCTCCCGCCTGACGGATGCCGGGAATAGTGTCCTGGTCATCGAACATAACCTGGATGTTATCAAGACGGCCGATTATCTTATTGACCTCGGTCCGGAAGGAGGAGAAGGGGGGGGGAGAGTAGTAGTTGCCGGGACTCCTGAGAAGGTTGCCCGGACCCCTAACTCTCATACCGGCTATTTTTTGAAGAAGGTGCTGAAATTATAAGCAGATTTTATAATTACAGCTCCCTTCCCGGGGGGGCGGGGGGACAAGAAGAGAAGGCGGCTGTTGGAGGGGGAAACATAAGCATCTCCCTCAGAAAGAAAGGCGGAAAGCGAAACATTTTCTTGAGAGGTGACTTTTGGATCCGGATGTAGAATTAATGTTGAAGTTCAAAAATGGAGACACTTCCAGCTTTGATCTGCTTCTTGACCGCTATCAGGAAAAGATAATTGTTTTTGCTCAGCGGATGACCGGGGACAGGTCTGAGGCGCAGGATATTGCCCAGGAAGTTTTTCTAAGGGTATATCACGCAGCCGGAAAATACCAACCGAAAGCGAAATTTTCCACTTATATCTTCCGAATTGCCCGGAACCTCTGCCTTAACCGTTTGCGAGAAAGAAAACACCGGCCTTTTTCTTTGGACTGTCCTATCACTACTGCAGAAGGTAGAAAAAAAAGTAGAGACTTTATTGATCCCTCTCCCCATTCTTCTCCCCGGGCGGCCCTAGAGAGAAAAGAACGCCAAATTTTAATCAGAGAAGCTGTTGATTCCCTTCCTCCCAATCAGAAGATGGCCGTTATTCTGACTCGATATAATGATCTCTCCTATGAGGAAGCCTCTAAAATAATGGGGTGTTCCGTAGGGGCTATAGGTTTACTTCTCCACCGGGCTCGGGGAACTCTTAGAAAGGTCCTCGCTCCTCATTGCAAGGGATAGAAATAACTGCAGAGATATGGGGGGGAGAAATAAAAAATTAATGGGACGCAGAAAATACCGTAATTTTTGAGAGATTTTTGTGTTTATATAATAGGAGGAAAGAAGGATGATATGTGGTAAGGTAAGAAAAAGATTGTCTTTATTCTTAGACGGGCGTTTAGGAGAGAAAGAAAGGAGGAAGATAAAAGCTCATCTGGTGAGCTGTAGCCGCTGTGCTCAGGAAGAGGAGGCCCTCTCCCGGACGTGGGAAATGCTGAAGGAAGGGAAAGAGATAGAGGTTTCCCCTAACTTTAAAGCGCAATTCTGGGAGAGAGTAACGCGGGAGAAGTCGAAAGTCGGGAGCGAGAAAAGAGTTTCTGTTTTCTTCCCTCGTTTATGGCGCTGGTCGCCGGCTTTGGTTATAATGACTATCCTCTTGTTAGGGGTCGGCATGTATTTTAAAGTCCTGCCGGGAAGAAGAGTCAGCGAGGAAGAGATGCAAATAGCCGGACGGTTGGGACTTCTGGAGGATCTGGGGGTTATCCAGAACCTGGACTGGCTGGACGATTTTGAAACTATAAAGCAACGGTAACATCTAAGGAGTGAAAAGGAGTTGTCCTCTCCCTTGTCTCCAGTCGCACGATGAAAAGGTGATGGGTACCGTTCAAAAAAAAGAGGAAAGGAGGTAAGGTAATGAAGAAGATAATTGTCTTCCTGATGATGATTAGCTCTCTTCTTTTATGGGGGCAACCTGCATATTCCCGGTCTGGTGGGGGTAAGAATGTTGCTCCCGGGGATGACGCTGCTTCATCTGGGGAAAAATTCTTTGAGAACAATTGGGAGAGAGGGAAAAAACTAAGGCCGGAAGAGCGACAAAGATTGCGAAGGTATCGTAAGTGGAAAGAGATGTCTTCCGAAGAGAGAGAAATGTTCCGGGAGGAGAGGGAGAGCTCAACTCCTAAGAAACGGCACCGGTCGCTGGAAAAACGGCGTTGTGGGAAAGAAGAAGGAGCGGCCAATGAGAAGAAACACCGTTATGGAGAGCAACACTGGAAGAAGTTGACTCCGGAGGAGCGGAATAAGAGAGCTAAGAGTATAGAGAAATTCCGAAAACTATCTCCTGATGCTCAGATGAAGATAGTGGGGAACTGGAAGAAATTCAGTAACTTGCCTGCGGATGAGAAACAGTTGCTCTTGAAGAGATATAAGAAATGGCAGAGTCTTTCTCCTGAGGAGAAAGGGAAAATCCGGGCCAGATATAAGAAGTTTCTCAAGATGACTCCTGAGCAACAACGCCAATTACGGGAAAAACGACGTCGTTGGAAGGAAATGAGCCGGGAGAAACGAGAAAAGATCTGGGAAAAACGAAATAAACAACACCAGGGAAAATAGCTGAGCAAGAGATCTTAAGTGCGGCTGGAGACAAGGGAGAGGACAACTCCTTCTCACTCTTTAGATATTACCAGATACCGTGAACGAAAAAGAAGATTTTTACTTTACCGGAAATGGAATCGTACATCTATCTTAAAGATATTTATTGCCGGCAGATTTAAAACATCTTCTATTTCCGGCTTGGCCTTTATTTCTTCCAGGATCCGCTTTATTTCTTCTTTCGAGGGGGCAATAAGGGTGAACCAGAGGTTGTAATCATCACCCCGCTCATAATTGTGAGTTACTTCAGGGTAGCAACTAATGAAGTTAGCTATCTTTTCCAGGGCCGGAGGGGGAACTTTCATTGCTACTAAGGTGCTCTCGTAACCCACCTTCTTGGAAGCGAAGGAAGCTCCCAGGCGGGAAATAATCTTTTCCCTTTTTAACTTCTTTATCCGTTCTTCTACCTCTTCCTCACTCCGCCCAAACTTTTCTCCCAGAACCTTAAAAGGGCGAGAGGAGAGAGGAAAATTATCTTGTATCTCCTTTAAGATTTCTTTATCCAGTTCATCCATATCGGTAAGTGTTCCCCGGTTCAAGCTAACAAGGGCGCAAGTCATAGACTCATTAACCGGAATACTCGTGCCCCCGCTAACTTTTGCTTATTTCTTCCTCCGTTAAATAGCAGGCAGGGTCTTCGCCCCAGACATCGTCATTAACTACCTCTGCTCTAATCCGACATCCGGCACAGAGTTTTTTATATTGACATTCTCCACATTTGCCCCGGATGTAGTCCAGCTTATTCCGAACTTTTTGAAGCAGAGGAGAGGGGGCCTCTTTCCAAATCTTGCTCAAGGCCTGTTCCCGGACATTTCCCACAGATTCATGTCTCCAGAACTGGCAAAGGAAGATATCCCCTTTAGGGCTGAGATTGCATATCTTCCTTCCTGCTGAGCAACCGCCTTGCATCTCGAGTAACTTTCTCACTTCTTCTGCCCGTTCCGGCATGTTTTCTTTCAGGTAGCGGTAGATAAATACTCCATCGACATTGTTATCAACGGTGAGAATCTCCAGGTCTATTTTCCTCCGGCAGTAATCAAGGGTCTTTTCCAGGAGGAAGCTTATCATCTCCCGTCGCTGTTCATTGCTCAGGTCACTTGCTACCAGCTCTTTCCCTCTCCCGGAATAGACTAAATGGTAAAGACAAAAGCGAGTAATATTTTCCCGAACGACCAGTTCCAGGACATCCGGCAAGTCCCGGTAATTAATCCGGCTTGCCGTGAAACGAATACCTGTTTTTATGCCGGCTTTCAGGGAATTCCTTATTCCCTTCAGGGCTCCTTCGAATGAACCTTTAATCCCGCGGAAGTTATCATGGGTTTCCTGAAGACCATCCAGACTTACTCCCACGTAAAGGAAACCGCTCTCTTTAAGTTTCCCGGCTACCTCCTCGGTTATCAAAGTGCCGTTAGTGGACATTACTACCCTCAAACCTTTACCGGAGGCATATTTTCCTAACTCATATATATCCTCTCGTACCAGAGGTTCCCCGCCGGAAAATATGAGAATGGGGACTTCCATATTCGTTAAATCATCGATAACGCTCTTGGCCTCATCCGTCGTCATTTCCTGAGAATAGTCCCTATCCTCAGCAGATAAATAACAGTGCCGGCACTTGAGATTGCACCGGTTGGTCATGTTCCAGACAAGTATCGGGTTGTTATCAGTCGAGAACTGGAGCAGATGCGGAGCGTTTTTCCCTTCGTTTTTCAAGGCCTGAGATATCGTCGCTGTCCCACCAAGTAGTTTTGTAAAACCGATCACTGAATTCCCCCCCTTTCCAAGAGGTAATCACTAAGGGCCAGGAGTTCATCCCTAAAGAAAGACTCCTCTGCCGCTTTCATACCCTCTTTAGCCCGGATAATATATTCCCGCGCTTTTTTTAGACTGTCTCTGATCGCTTTTTCTCTGAGACCATTTTTCGATGCCAGCCAGGATTGCCTGAGTTCATCAAAACTCCTGGGGGTCGGGTTGCTCTCCTTAAGAAAATAAATGAGGGGCAGTGTCAACTTGCCCCTCCGCATATCCGACCCCAGAGATTTCCCCAACTTCTTTTCCTCGCCCATCAAATCGAAACAGTCATCCACTATCTGAAAAGCTATCCCAAAATCCAATCCATATCTTTCCAGTATATCCACTACTTTTTTATCTTTTTTTCCCAGGAGAGCACCGGTCTGACAACAGGCAGCCATAAAAACTCCTGTCTTCTCCGCAATGATTTCCAGATAATCTTCTTCCCCCAAATCCAGGTCGAACTTATGCTTAATCTGTCTGATTTCTCCGGAACACATTCTTTCTGCTGCCCGGGATAAGATACGCATAATCTCGGGGCCAACGCTACTGGTCAGAATAAAAAAGGCAGAGGCGAAGAGGTTGTCCCCGGCTAAAACTGCCGTTTCGTTTCCCCACCCGCTATTTATAGTAGTCTGGTTCCGGCGCAAGGTGGCTTCATCGATAACATCATCGTGAATCAAAGTAGCTATATGAATTATTTCTGCGGATGCTGCCAGGGTAGTTATTTGGGGATTATTAACGCCTGCGGAAAAGAGTACCAAGGCGGGACGGATTTTCTTCCCCGGTCGGAGAAGGACGTGCTTATAAATATCACCCAGAGGAGAATCTTCTGCCTGCAGACTTCGCCTGATCTCCTTTTCCACTTCTTCCAGGTCCTTTTGTATCGGCAGATAAATATCTTTAAGGTTCATATTCATAAGAACTACTCCCGCCTCGATTTGTTAGTCAGGAAGCAGGAGAAATTCTCCAACTCCATGGTTAAATCCACATTGCGCAGATTAATCTCTTTGGGAAGTTTTATTCTGAGGGGAGCAAAATTAAGGATACATTCCACTCCCGCTTTTAATAAGCTGGCAGCTACCCTCTGGGCTTCGGAAGCGGGCACGGCTATTATTCCAATCCTTATTTTGGCTGACCTGACCGCATTCACTAACTCTCCCACATCCTGAACGACAATCCCTTCCCAGTTTTTCCCAATCTTTCTCAGGTCGTTATCGAAGACGGCAATAATATTAAAACCCTGCTGTTTAAATCCGGGATAAGCTAAAAGAGCTGAACCTAAATTGCCTACCCCTACCAGAGCTACTTTCCATTGCCTGTCCAGGCCCAGAACCCGGGAGAGCACTTTCTGAAGATGTTTCACATCGTAACCGGTTCCCGAAATTCCCAGTTGTCCCAGGAGATTTAAGTCCTTGCGAATCTGGGCATCGCCAAACCCGGTGAGTTCCGCCAGCTCGGCTGAGGATACCGTTTCCTTTCGCCGTTCTTCCAATTCAGAAAGCAATCTTACATAAATGGAGAGACGAGAAATTATAACATTAGAAAGTTTCATCTTACACCACGGCATATCTCTCTTTAAAGTATTCCTTGAGATAAAAGGAACAGGTTAAGACATAAAAAATTCCTTTCCCTAACCTGGATTATTCCCTCTGAAGCGAATAACTTCAATGGGCATGAATTAAGCGGGCTAAATCAGTTAAATTATAGCAGCAGCATAGCCTTTAAAATATATTTTGTCAACAAAAAAACTTCGTAATCATGGAAGAGAGCAGGTAAAAGTGAGAAGACAAACGGCAAATTTCCTCTGTTTTCTTTTTTTAGGTTGTCTGTTTTATATATCTATCAATAGCCCGGGCGGCCCTTTTGCCGGCTCCCATAGCCGAGATGACGGTAGCTGCTCCGGTAACGATATCTCCTCCGGCAAAGACTCCTTTAAGAGAAGCCGTTCCTTCTTTATCAACTTCAATATATCCCCTTCTGTTCAATTTCAATCCCGGAGTCCGGGAAAGCAAGAGAGGATTAGCTCCCTGCCCGATGGCTATCACCACTGTGTCCATTTCCATCTCAAATTCAGAGCCCTGAAGGGGAAGGGGACGTCGTCGTCCGGACTCGTCCGGTTCTCCCAATTCCATTTTTATACATTCCATCTTTTCAACCCGGCCCGCGTTGCCCATAATCCTGGTAGGCACCGTGAGCAGCCGGAATTCTATTCCCTCTTCCCGGGCATGGTGGATTTCCTCTAATCTCGCCGGCATCTCCTTCTCGCTCCTCCGGTAAACGATGGACACCTCTTTTGCTCCTAAACGCAGAGCGCAGCGGGCGGAATCCATGGCCACGTTGCCTGCTCCGATGACGGCTACTTTTTCTCCTACTTTCACCGGGGTCTCATATTCGGGAAAGAGGTAGGCTTTCATCATATTAATACGGGTCAAAAACTCATTAGCCGAATAGACGCCGTTAAGATTCTCTCCGGGAATTTGCATAAAGTAGGGTAGTCCTGCTCCCGTGCCGATGAAGACAGCCCGGTAACCTTCCCGGAGCAGGTTGTCTATTTCCTTGATCATTCCTATAACCATATTGACCTTTATTTCTACTCCCAACCCCCGGACATAGTCCAGTTCCCGGTCCAGGACTCCTTTGGGCAGCCGGAACTCCGGAATCCCATAGCGAAGTACTCCCCCTGCTTCGGAGAGGGACTCAAATATGGTTGCCTGATACCCCACCCGGGCCAAATCGCCGGCACAGGTGATCCCGGCAGGACCGGATCCCACTATGGCTACGCGAGGGAGACAAGGATTTTTTTGCTTTAAACTTTTAACTTTCGACTTTAACCCATTTTCCGCTTCCCAGTCAGCAACGAACCTTTCCAGCCTTCCTATAGCCACCGACTCTCCCTTTTTAGCAAGAATACACACTTCCTCACATTGGGTCTCCTGGGGACAGACCCGACCACAGACGGCTGGGAGGTTGTTCTTCTCTTTGACAAGGGATATGGCTTCTTGAAAGTTCTTCTCCTTTATCTTGCTGAGGAAGCCGGGGATATCTATTTCTACCGGGCAGCCCTGGACACACCGGGGCTTTTTACAATTAAGGCACCTCTCTGCTTCCGAGATAGCCATCTCCTCGGAATATCCCAGAGTTACTTCGCTAAAATTATGAACCCTCTTCCGGGGGTCCTGTTCGGGCATTTTTTGTCTTATTGATGACATTTATGCCCCTCCAGAGCAACCTTCTCCTCTTCCCGGAAACGGGAATTCCTTACCGTCAGTTCCTCAAAGTCAACCTGATGCCCATCAAACTCCGGTCCGTCAACGCAGACGAACTTGGTCTCTTCTCCTATTCGCACCCGGCAGGAACCGCACATTCCCGTCCCATCTACCATAATGGGGTTAAGGCTGACAACTGTTTTTACTCCGTACTCCCGGGTCAATTGAGATACGAATTTCATCATGGGCACCGGGCCGATAGCTACTACTAAATCCACTTTATCCTTATCCAATAACTCTTTCAAAACTCCGGTAACCAGTCCCCGGCGACCGTAGGAACCATCATCGGTGGTAATATAAAGTTCATCGCTGACTTCCTGCATCTTCTTCTCCAAAATCAAAAACTCTTTGCTCCTGGCCCCAAGCACGGAGATAACCCGGTTGCCTGCTTCCCTCAGGGCTTTGGCTTCCGGATAGATTACGGCTGTTCCTACTCCTCCACCCACACAGACTACCCGGCCGAACTTTTCTATCTCGGAAGGTTGTCCCAGGGGGCCCAGAAAATCTTTTAGAAAATCTCCCTGATGAAGGTTGGCTAATCTTTTTGTTGTCTTACCTACCTCCTGGAAAATAATCCTGACGGTCCCTTCTTTATTGTTAGTGTCATGGATGGTAAGAGGAATGCGCTCTCCCTTTGCATCTATTCTGAGAATGATAAACTGGCCGGGGAGAGCTCTTTCAACAACCTCGGGAGCCATGATGTCCATCTCCCAAACAGCGGGAGCTATCCTCTGCGATGATTTAATCTGATACATTATTTTCTCAAACCTTTCTATCTCACTTAAAGTTACTCTTCCCTAAACTGTGAAAGCTGATACAACCTTACCTATAAAATTACAGAAGACAGAAGTCAAACAATAGATTTTCTCTCTTTTTTTATCTACTCTTTTCTCTGTCTTCTGTTTTCTGTCTTCTGTTCAGGGACTTCCCTCCATTAAGTCCGATCCCAGGAATCCTTTGAGCTTACGGCTTCTCTTGGGATGGCGAAGTTTCCGAAGGGCCTTGGCTTCAATCTGGCGGATTCTTTCCCTGGTTACGTGGAAGACGGTTCCTACTTCCTCCAGAGTCCGGGGGTATCCATCCCCGATGCCGAAGCGAAGTCGCAGAACTTTCTGTTCTCTCTCGGTTAGAGTTTCCAATACTTTCTCCATCTGTTCCCGGAGCATCAAAAAAGCAGTGGCACTGGCAGGGCAGACAGCTTCCTTATCCTCAATAAAATCTCCAAAGTGGCTGTCTCCCTCTTCGCCGATAGGCGTTTCCAGGGAGATCGGTTCCTGAGCAATTTTCAATATCCCTCTCACTTTTTCTACCGGCATTCCCATCATCTCCGCCAATTCTTCTGCTGCCGGTTCCCGTCCGTATTCCTGGACTAAGTAGCGGGAGGTCCTGATAAGCTTATTGATAGTCTCGATCATATGAACGGGGATACGAATGGTCCTGGCCTGGTCGGCAATAGCTCTGGTCACTGCCTGTCTGATCCACCAGGTAGCATAAGTGCTGAATTTATATCCGCGCCGATATTCGAATTTGTCCACAGCTCGCATCAAACCGATATTTCCTTCTTGAATGAGATCGAGGAAAGATAATCCCCGACCGGTATATTTCTTAGCGATGCTTACTACCAGACGCAGATTGGCTTTTACCAGTCTTTTCTTAGCCTTATCAACTCTTTTTTCCTCCCGTTCCAGCGCCCGAATGAGTTGGCGAATTTCCGGTAGAGAAATTTTCCCTTCTTCCTCGGCCCGGCGCATTTTTCTCTGTCCACTTCTAATTTCCCGATAATAAACATTAATCTCTTCCCGGCTGAGGCCGGTTTCCTTCTTTACCTTACTCGTCTCCTTAGTCCCTTTCCCGATTCTCCGGGCCAACTGCCTAATCTTTTTGGCTGTTAATCCCGCTCTCTTTTCCACCTTTTTTGTCTCTCGGTCTATCTTCCTCATTTTTTCTGCTAAGGTCCTTAGCTTGGAGACGATTCTCTCCATTTCTTCCCCGTTAGGGTTGAATTCTCTTTCTGCTTGCAGAACCTTTTCTTTCTCCCGGATCATTTTCTGGGAGAGTTTTTCTCTTTCCTTCGCCGATAGATTCTTTCTTCCCAACCTTTTTTTGATTTTGGTTATTTCTCTTTCCCGCCGTTTCAATACCTCGATTAATTTAGGAATACGTCTCCGAAATTTTTTAGCTTCGGTCGGCGTTCTCTCCTTCGTTATCTCTTCCAGCTTAACCTTCCCTTTTAATATCTCTTCTCCCCGGCTGCTTATTTCCTTTGCGGTAAAGTCAGCTCCTAAAATTAGGTTCCCTAAGGTTTCCTCGTGAGCCTCTATCTCCTTAGCTAAAGCCATTTCTTCGTCCCGGTCAAGAAGCGGCACCCGGCCCATTTCCTTCAGGTACATCCTTACCGGGTCATCTGCCCCGGTCCTTTTTTCGGATACCTTCTTTTTTCCTCTTACTTCTTTCTCGCGAAACGATTCCTCGTTGGGAACAATCTGAATATCCAGATCTCCCAGCATAACCAGGATATTATCGATATCCTTTGAGGAAATGACTTCTTGAGGAAGGAGATCGTTAACTTCGTCATAAGTGAGATGCCCTTTTGCCTTCCCCTTTTTGATAAGTTCCTTTATCTCCTTTTTGCCAATTTCCTTCTCAGCCAATTTTTTTCTCCCTATGACAGATGACAGTGGTCAGGAGTCAGAAATTAAAAATCAGAAGTCCTCTGTTTTCTGTAGCTATTTGCTTAAAAGTGCTTGATACTCGAACTGTAAATTCCTTATTAGTTCTTCCTCGCCCCGGGATTGAGCCTCTTTAATCTTTTCCTCACACTCCCTTAAGCTCCTCTTTTTTTCCTCCTTCCTTATTCTCTTCAGACACTCTGTTAGGGCTTGAGTTCCATTTGAATAAGGGCTTGTTTCCATTGCCAATCGAGCAACGGCAGCGCCTAATTCCTCATCCTGGAGATAGCTTATTACTTCTCCCGGATGGGTCGGCTTACCTGCCGATTCCAACTCAAAAATAGCTTCGGCAATGCGCTGATATCTCTGATCCCTGAAATCCTTTGTTCCCAACAGCTTCTTTGCTTCACTAACCAATTCTTCTTCCTGAAGAAGGGCTTGAATAAGATATCGTTCTGCCAGTGCCGTCCCTCTTTCCAGGGGAAGAGGGGGTGCTGAAGACGGCTTTCCTTTCCTTAATTTCCGAAGTTCGGCAAGGATATCTTCCTCTCCCAGGGTAATCTTACCCCGTAAATTCAGTCGCGTAGCTAATTCCTTAACATAAGCCCTTTTCTCGATAGCATCCTGAACCTTATCGATAGTAGGGAGTATCTCCTTGGCTATCCGGGCCTTACCTTCTGCCGAATCCGGGTCATAACGGGAAAGAAGAAGGTTCAGTTTGTAATCGAATAAACCCGGAGCCTTCTCCACCTTTTCCAGAAAAGCCTCTTTTCCATATTTGCGGATAAAACCATCGGGATCCTGGGCTGGAGGAAGTGAGACTACTTTTACATGAAACTCTTCCTCAACAAGTAAATCGAGACCTCTTAAAGTAGCTGCCACTCCTGCCTTATCGCCGTCATAAACTATAATTACTTCCTTAGTATAACGGCGCAGGCATCTCAAATGTCCCGGGCTGAGAGCCGTTCCCAGAGAAGCTACGGTATTCCCTATCCCTTCCTGATAAGGGGTAAGTGCATCCAGGTATCCTTCCACGATGATTACCTTGTTCTCTCTGAGAATGTATTCCTTGGCCAGGTTTAATCCATAAAGGTTATCGCTCTTATGATAAATAGGTGTCTCGGGGGAATTCATATATTTGGGGGAAGAATTATCCAGGACTCTCCCTCCGAAACCGACTATTTTCCCCCTCACATTGAAAATAGGAAACATAATACGGTTGCGGAAGCGGTCATAAAACCCGCTCTTATCCCGGCGCTGGAGGGCCAATCCTACCTCCTCCAGAAGGTTGGGAGAGAACCCTTTCCTGCTCGCCTCTTTGAGGAACCGGTCCCAGGAAGGAAGGGCATAACCCAATCTGAACTTGTGAATCGTTTCCCGGGAAAGCCCCCGATTCCTTAAGTATTTTAAAGCTTTTTCCCCCTCTTGTTTTTCCAGACATCTCTGAAAGAAAACCGCGGCCAGTTCATTAAGTTCAAAGAGCTTTAATGTCTTTCCTTCTCCTCCCCGGTCCGGATGCGAAGGAAGCTTGATCCCCGCCCTATCTGCCAGCATCTTCAAAGCTTCCATGAAGGTCAAGTGCTCGTTCTTCATGAGAAAAGAAAAAACATTCCCTCCCACCCCACAGCTAAAACAGTTAAAGATCTGTTTCTCTGAGCTGACCATAAAGGAAGGAGTCTTCTCCTGGTGGAAAGGACAAAGCGCTTTATAATTCTTTCCTGCCGGCTTCAGGGGAAGATATTCGGAAATAATCTCTACAATATCGCTCCGGCTCTTAATCTCCTCAATTACTGCTTCGGGAACACGAGCCATAATAATAGACCTTTTAACCTCAGAGGATGCAGAGAAGAACCGGTCAGATCCTGATTAACGCGGAGAGAATTAAAGACTTCAAGTTAAAAAATGAAGCATTATTATTAATTTACCTTAAATCTTTAATTTTGCCTGCTTAAATAGTCAGTTAATCTGTGCCTTTGGTTTTTTTAATCTTTTCCTTCTGCGTCTCTGTAGTTGCCCGGTTTTGAAATTTTGTTAATAAGCTTTTTCATGACAATTTCTTAAGGACTACTTCTTTAACTGTCTGCCCCTCGGCCCTTCCCTTGATCCGGGGCATGATAAGGCCCATCACTTTACCGAAATCGGCCTTATTTTCTGCTTTGACCTCGGCAATTACTTCCTCCACCATTTCATATAATTCTTTTTCTTCCAGAGGCTTGGGTAAATATTTCTGCAATACGGCCAATTCGGCCTCTTCCTTATGGGCCAGATCATCTCTTCCGCCGGACTTATATTGCTCAATGGACTCTTTATACTTTTTACCCAGGGAAGATAATACTCCCAAGATCTCGTCCTCAGAAGGTTTTTTGCGGAGTTCGATCTCCTTGTTTTTTATAGCTGCCCTCGCTAAACGAATAGTCGATAACCTCAGCTTATCTCCCCTCCTAAGGCTTTCTTTCATATCGCTTAACAGTTTGTTTTCCAGAGACATAACAATCTCCTTATAGACAAAAACTTTATTGAAGTATACCGTAAAAGAGACCTTTTTGTCAAGAGGATGCGGTTGCCCGAATTGACTCACATTGAAGGTCCCCCCCTAAAATTGATTAGATACAGATTGCTATCCTCTTAGGTCTTGGAATCGAAATAAGACGAAATATTCGGCAAACCTTCCCAATTTTGAGTTAAATCGGGGAGGAAGAAAAGCGGCGAGAGCGGGAAAAGGGAAGAAAAATCCTTTTTAAAATTCCGTTTTTATTGACAGGCAGGAAAAGGAGATGGTACAATTATAAAATATTATTATGAGGAGATGATAAAACTATGCTTTCGGAAAAAGATAAGGAGATTATCGCTCGATTATCAGGTGACCTGCCGGAGGGGAGGGAGCCTTTTAAAGTGTTAGCCCGGCAGTTAGGCCTGGAAGAAGAAGACCTGCTCCGGAAGATAAAAGAATGGAAGCAACAAGGGGTAATTAGAAGGTTTGGAGCCATCCTTAATCACCGGGTCGCCGGCTACGGGGAGAACGCCATGGTCGTCTGGCGTGTGCCGGAGGAACGGAGCCGGGAAGTGGGTAAGATAATGGCTTCTTTCCCTGAGGTCAGCCATTGTTATGAAAGAGCAATCCAACCCGATTGGACTTATAATCTGTTTACCATGATTCATGGCCGGACGAGGGGTGAATGTGAGAAGATAGCTGCGAACATTTCTAAAGATGTGGGTATTACTGATTATCGGTTGTTATACAGCACTCGCCAGTTCAAGAAGGTCAGCATGAAGTATTTCTGAATGTCAGGGGCTTAATCCGGCCCGGGATTTTATCCCGCATATATTTATTTTCTTGGAAATGAAAATGAAATGTGGTATATAAGTAAATGCAGGTGATCTAATATCGGCAAGGTCTATGTTTGTAAAGACAGGCCGGGGTTCAGTTAACGGCAATTGAAGTAACTGCCGGGAGAATATTGAAAATAAGGTAGTTAATTACCTTATGGATTCAGGATAAGGATAAGGGTAAGGTACGGGTAAACACAAGGATAGATAGAGTAAGGTTGCTAATGCTTAAGAGGAGTTTTAGGTTTTATCCTGTGTTTGCCTGTGTTTATATATAATTGGGAAGTTTTCTTGTGGAGGGAGTAGCAGGCATTGCTGATCTTAAGAACATGGAAGGCTATAGCTATTTTATCCATTCCCCTGTTTTTTTTGGGAATAATTTTTCTTGCCGTCGTTGCTTTCAGGGTTACGGAATCTCCTAAGTTCTGTATTACTTGTCATTATATGAAGCCCTATTATAAGAGTTGGAAGGAATCGGCTCATAACCAGACTAATTGTCTTAAATGCCATTATAAACCCGGCCTCCGGGGACTTGTCGTTGGCAAGTTCAAAGCTTCTGCCCGGGTGGGGACATATATAACTAAAACTTATGGACCCAAGCCTGATGCTCAGGTAAGCGATGCAAGTTGTCTGCAGGCAGGCTGCCACAGTAAAGAGAAATTGTTTGAAGAAGAGGTACCCTTTGAAAAGGAGATTGCCCCCTTTAGCCACCTCCAGCATTTGGGAGGCTTAAATCAGGATATTAAATTACGCTGTACCAGTTGCCATTCTCACGTCTTAAAAGGGGAGCACTTTTCCGTAGAAAAATCGGTTTGCTTTACCTGTCACTTTGATAAAGGAGCTAAGGAAGAGGCGGAAACTTCTTGTCGTTCTTGCCATAAACTTCCCCAGGAGAAGATTGTCCGCCAGGGGATAGAGATAGAACATACGCAATTTCTTAAGTATGGGGCTGCCTGTGAATCCTGTCACGCGGAGGTAACCAGAGGTAAGGGTGAGGTTTCAGAGGCAAGGTGCTTATCTTGCCATGACCAGACAGGAGAGAAATTCCGTGATCCTGAGTTTCTTCATGATACCCATGTTACTGAGCGTAAAGTGGAGTGCTTTGAATGCCATGCGGAAATAAAACATGGCATAACGAAAGCAACCGGGAGGTTAAATCCTGAATGTAAGAGTTGTCATACCTCTCAACATTCTCCTCAAGAGCAGATGTATGAGGGAATCGGTGGTAAAGGCGTACCCGATAGCCCCGGACCCATGTTTGCCGCCCAGGTATATTGCAAGGGGTGTCATCTGCCTGATAAGACGAGCACTCCTCCGGTTCTGAATGCCCGTCTGGCTCGAGCGAAAGGAGAAGCTTGCGTTAAATGTCATGGAGAAGGTTATGACCAGGTGTTGCTTAGCTGGCAGTCAATGCTCGGAGAAACGATAAGTGCAGTTAAAGTTTTGAAAGGTCAGGTCGGGCAATTGCTTGGAGAGAAAGGAAGCTTATCTGAGGAGGAGCTAAACCAGGTAAAGAAACTATATAAGGAAGCTGAATACAACCTGGAGTTTGTCGAGCGGGGAAGAGGGGAACACAACCTGGATTATGCTGACTCTCTGTTGAGCAAGGCCAGAGACAATTTTGAGAAGAGCCTGAAGATTCTTAAGAAAAGTAGAGAGGTGAATAGTCAATGAAATACGAAATCTCTCAGGAAACGTTGAAATCGGAGTTTGTCAGCGATGTGGAAAGGCGGAGTCAGCAGAACGTTCGCTCCTGTTATCAATGTGGAAAATGTTCTGCCGGTTGTCCCATCTGCTTTGCTATGGACTATACCCCGAATCAGATAATAAGAATGATTCAAATTGGAATTCGGGATGAGGTTCTTTCCAGCAAGACAATCTGGCTATGTGCTTCCTGTGAGACCTGCAGTACCCGCTGTCCCCGGGAGGTCGATCTAGCTGCGGTAATGGATGCTCTGAGAAGAATGGCCCAGGAAGAGAAGGTGAATATGAAGGAGAAGGATGTTCCTGTATTCAACCGTATTTTCCTGGAAATCATCAGACGTTATGGAAGACTATATGAAGCCGGGCTTATCGGGAATTATAACTTGAACAGTGGTCATCTCTTAAAAGACGTTTTTATGGCTCCCAAGATGTTTCTGAAAGGAAAAATAAGTCCCTTTCCCAGAAAAACAAAAAACATTAGGGAGATAAGGAAAATGTTTAAGAGGGTAAAGAAAGTTGAGGGAAGATAATGAAGTATGCTTACTTTCCCGGGTGTTCCCTGCATTCGACAGCTAAAGAGTATGATATGTCGACCCGGGCCGTATGCGAGAGATTAGGTATAGAGCTCGAGGAGATACCGGATTGGGTTTGTTGTGGGGCCACTCCTGCTCATGTTACCGATCACCTTCTCTCTATAGCCTTGCCGGTGAAGACTCTGATACAGGCAAAAAAGGCCGGGTTAGAGGTGTTAACCTGTTGTGCTGCCTGCTTTAGCCGGTTGAAAGTAGCTAATAAGATTATGCGGGAAGATAAGTGGCATCGTGATAAGGTAAATGAAATATTAGAGGATGAATATGCCGGTGAGGTTAAGGTGCGGCATTTCCTCGATATCCTGGTCAATGAATATGGATTGGATAAAATAAAAGCTGAGGTTAGAGGAGGCTTGGAAGGGTTGAAAATATCCAGCTATTACGGCTGTTTATTAACCCGGCCGCCGGAAGTAACTCAATTTGATGATTGTGAGAATCCGGTAAGCATGGATAGACTGATGGAAACCCTGGGAGGGGCTCCTGTGTCCTGGCCCTATAAAACAGAATGTTGTGGAGCCGGTTTATCGCTTACGAGGACGGAGATAGTCCTCAAATTGTCCTATGATATCCTGCGTATGGCCCGGGATGAAGGAGCGGAATGTCTTACCGTTGCTTGTCCTCTCTGTCAGTCCAATCTGGATATGCGTCAAATGCAGATTGAGAAAAAATACGGAGAAGAATTCTGTCTGCCCATTTTCTACTTTACCCAGTTAGTCGGATTAGCTCTGGGGGTGGACCCGGGGAA
>JAADIA010000016.1 GCA_013151555.1 Nitrospirota bacterium
AAAGAAATCTTGCCTTTTTTGTTCGTTATCTCTCCGATTACACTCAGCGGAAATTTTACTCTTGAGATAAGGGCCTCTACCCTTTTTGCCGGAAGAGTAAATAAGAGTTCGTAGTCTTCGCCTCCTTCCAAAGCTAACTGAAGGGCATCTTTACCTGAGGCTCCGGCCAGCTTCCGCGTCCGCCGGGAGATAGGAATCTTCTCCAGTCGGATTTCCGCTCCCACTTTGCTGGCTTCACAGATGTGTCTCAGGTCGCTGGCTAAACCATCGCTGAGATCAATCATGGAAGTGGGTTTGAATTCCTTAACAATGGCCCTGGCTTCTTCCAGGCGCGGCCGGGGAGGAAGATGCTTTCCCTGGAGACGATGAGCTGTTGCTGCTCCCAGGTCTCCGGTCACCAGAATCCGGTCACCTGCCTGAGCACCGGAGCGAAGCGTGAGATATTTCCGTTCCACCTCACCCAGAAGCAATAGTGATAGTTAATTGACGGGGAGATTTTACCGTATCCCCACCGATAACGCTTACCCGGCATTTCCCCCCCAGAGTCTTTATCCCCCGGTAAAGACCGTCCACAAATTTTGTAGAGGTCTTGGCCTTGAGCCCCAGGGAAACGAGAGCATACCGGGGAATCCCTCCCATAGCGGCAATATCGCTCAAGTTCACCGCCAGGGCTTTCCAGCCTATCCGGTAAGGAGTAAGTGTATCTAAAGTGAAATGGATACCCTCTATCAAAGTATCCATGGTGAAGAGGGTCAGGGTATCCTGCTTTTGCGTCCGGATTACGGCAGCATCGTCTCCAATGCCGGCTACTACCCGGGTATCGTTAATGGCCAAGCTCTCAGCAAATTTCTTAATCAACCCCAATTCACCGATATCCTCTAAATTCATGGTAGTAAAAATTTCCTTTTTTAGCTTTTAACCTTAAACTTTCAACTTTAAACTATTTTCTCAGCTCCACAATCTGCCCAGAAGGCTCTTCTTCAAATCCATAGCTTTCTCCGGGCAGAGTTCGTAACAACAGAGGCAGAGGATACATTTCTTATAGTCAATGCAGGCGAGGTTCTTCTTGATGGAGACGGCGTCCACCGGACAGCTCTTTACACAGCAACGGCAGCCGGTACATTTGTCCGCTCGGGCCCGGGGTCTGATCATTATTTTCCGGGCAAGGAGATTAAGAATAGGTTTGGGGATGCTCCTTAATACCGCGTTGGAAGGTAAAATAAAATCTTTAACTACCACATTCTTCAGGGATTCCCCTTTGAGTTCGATCTTTCTCAGGTCGGCAATCCCCAATCCCCTCTTCCCGGCCGCCCGGGTGGTAGGAACGTCGAAAGGGTCCAGTCCGATGATCGCCTGAGCCACTGTATCCAGCGCCACGGCATCGGTACTCGCCAAGATAACCCCCACATCTCGCAATTTATCGGAGACCGGCCCGTTCCCTTCCATCCCCACTATGGCATCCATGACAGCTAACCGGGGTTTGACTACTGACAATATATCCACGACAGCTTCGCCCAGGTCATCAGGACCGGGACAACGCCGGTGAAACCCTATTTTCCCCAAACCAGGAATGAGGCCAAGAAGGTTCTTTACTGCTCCAGTAAGAAGCGTGAGATTGTGGGTCTTGAGTTTGGGAACGGTAATTAAGACGTCCACCTCCAGGGCCGTCCGGGAAAAATGCAGGGTTTTATAAATCACTCCATCGGGGACTTCAACTTCCAGGAGTTCCCGTTCCAGACTTACCAGAGGAGCTCCGGTAGTTTCAGAGACCTCTTTGTAACCACAGGTTTCCCAGAAACAGCTCAAATCCCGATTGGTCCCGCCCGGACTATCCCCGATAATCGCCTCCGCTCCCATTTCCTGAACCAGTTCGACTATCCCTTGCACTACAGCTGGATGAGTAGTTACTCCTTCCTCGGGACGACGGGCTGAGAGCATATTGGGCTTAATCAAAACCCGGCTTCCTCTTTTTATAATGCCCGGGAGACCATCAATCAGAGAGAGAGCTTTCTCCAGGGCCCCTTTTACCTGTCCCGGGTCATAATTGGAACATCTGACAAGAGAAACTTTCGTCTTCATATTAATTTTATAATTTCCAAGTGAAGTGAATAATCCTGTTGAGCGGTTATTCTTAACGGTCAAAGAGTTACGACTCTTCTTCCTCCATCCGGTGGATCTTGGTCAAGACTTGCTCTGTCACCGTAGAGACAACTCCGAATTTTAACAACTCTTTACAGCTTTCTTTGGCTTTAGCGAAATCCTTGGTTTTCATATAGAGGGAGATAAGCGCTTCCCGCAAGGGCTGACAGACGAATTTCTCTTGCGTGCCTAATCTCAAAGCTTCTTCATATTCCGCTATGGCCTCAGCAAGTTTATCTTTAGCCTCGTAGGCACATCCCAGGCCGAAATGATACTGCATATTCCGAGGTCCCAGAAAGACGGATTCTCTCAGATAAGCAATGGCCTGGTCAAATTTTTTCTTCCTGAGAAAATCCATCCCTTTCTTGTAAATCTCGTGTCTATCTGCTTTTTCCAGGGTTCCGAGGGAGAAGACCCCTTTCTCATAAGCGCGGCGCATCTTGGGATCGTCCAATCCTTTGAATTCGAACTCCTCTTTCTCCCTTTTTATCTGCTCCATCCGGGGGAGAGGGATCCCTCCGGCAATCTCTTCCATGTAATCACCAGTCTTATCTCCGGTCACCGGAGCTTCCTCTATCCGATGGAAGATGGTAGCGGAAACCTCACTACCCGGCTCTATTCCCAGCTCTAAATCATAGACATAGCGGCTGTCCACATTTGATAAGATCCGATAGGCTTCCGTAATCCGGGCGAACTTCTTTGCGATTTCTTTATCCCCGGGATTTCTATCCGGATGGTAGCGGCGGGCTAACTCCAGGTAGCTTTTTTTTATCTCTTCCCGAGCGGCGTTGGTGGCCACGCCTAAAATCTGGTAATAATTTTCTTTATTCATAATCTCTAACCTAACGCCCTCCAAGCAGACTATGGATATTGGTAAATCCTCGAACCCTTGAACCCGGTCATTTTACTTTTTCAAGCTATCCCCGTAAGGAGGCCGGGCAATTCCCTTTTCCGTAACGATAGCCGTAATAAGACGGGCCGGGGTAACATCGAAAGCAGGACAATAAACCTTAACTCCTTCCGGGGCAATTCTCTTGCCAAAGCTGCAGGTTATCTCTTCCGCCTCACGCTCCTCGATAGGGATTTGACTGCCGTTATCCAGGCTCAAGTCAAAGGTAGAAGTAGGAGCAGCTACATAGAAAGGAATATTATGGGCTTCGGCCAGGACGGCCAAGCCATAGGTGCCAATCTTATTGGCGGTATCGCCATTAGCAGCAATCCTGTCAGCTCCTACGAGGACCATGTTCACCCGTCCTTCTTTCATCACCTGAGCAGCCATATTATCGCAGATTAAGGTGGTATCAATGCCGGCCTGGAGCAATTCCCAGGTAGTCAACCGGGCTCCCTGAAGGAGAGGTCGAGTCTCATCCGCATACACCTTAATCCGCTTGCCCTCTTCCTGGGCCGTGAAGATGAGAGCCAGAGCCGTTCCATAATCAGCAGTGGCTAATCCGCCCGCATTACAGTGGGTAAGGACAGTATCTCCATCTTTGATCAATTCCGCTCCGTTCCTCCCGATATCCCGACACTCTTTCCTGTTCTCCTCGATAACATTCAGAGCCTCTTTGAGCAAGAGCTCTTTTATCCGGGAAAGAGCTTGCTCCCGGTTAGCCTCAGCCACAGCCTTCATCCTGTCCAGAGCCCAGAACAGGTTCACCGCCGTGGGGCGGGCGGTAGCTAAGTAGCCGGTAACCTCTTCCAGCTCCTTGTAGAAATTGTCGTAATCGACCGCTTGGGAATCCTGAATTCCTACTACCGTCCCCAGGGCTGCTGCTATTCCCAGGGCCGGCGCTCCCCGTACCCGCAGGTTTTTTATCGCTTCCCAGACGCTTTTTACCTCGGAGCAATAGATATAGACCAATTCATCCGGAAGTCTGGTTTGGTCAATCATTTTCACCTTACCTTTATCCCATTCTATGGTTGGTAAAGGCATTGTACTTTCTCCTTAATTTCCGGGACCGGGGAGAGAAAAAGATCCATAACTTCTTTCAAACCTTCCTTGCTCTCGGCTTCAAATCGGAAGGTTAAAAGAGGCTCAGTGACGGAGACCCTCCCCAGTCCCCACCCCCGGGGGAATTGAACTCTCACTCCATCCAGAGTATCAACCTGGTAAGAGGACAAACCTTCCTCGATCTTCAGGAGAACCTCCTTCCCTTTTCCTTCAAAGGGAACTCTGATATCAGGCGTAGTAAAGTAAGCGGGAACTTCCGAAGCCAACTCTCTTAAAGACTTTCCCCCGGCGGTTATTATCTTGGTCAGATATAAAGCGGCATAGAGACTGTCGTCTCCGCTCAACTCCCCAAAGAAGAAATGGCCGCTGATCTCTCCTCCAAAGACAGCTCTTTCCTTTAAAAGCCCTCTTTTCAAGAAGGCGTGCCCGGACCTCTGGGGAAGAGGAATCCCTCCCCATTTTTCTATCGTCTCCGGGACAATGCTGGAGCACTTGATATCATAGACAACCTTCGAGGGATGGTTTCCGGCGGACAACTTCCGGGACAAAATATCTCTTACAAAGATAACAATAGCCTGATCGCCCTCTACAACCTTTCCCGTCTCATCCATAAAAACTACCCTGTCCCCATCGCCATCAAATCCTATCCCTAAATCTGCTTCTTCCTCAATTACTTTTTTGCTCAAACCCCTCAGGCTCTCCTCCAGGACAGGGTTAGGATGACGATTAGGAAAAGTTCCATCCTCCCGGCAATAAAGCTCCTTCACTTCATGCCCAAAATCCCGGAATACCCGGGGAGCAATCCGGGACATACAACCATTTCCCGCATCAATAACTACCTTCAAGACCTTTTCGCAACTAAAAGTCCTTCCCACTTCCTTAATAAAGTTGAGATAACTTTCGATGACCTCAACTTCCCGAACGTCCTCCCTTTTTATCTTTTCCCCTTCAACGTTGAACTTTTCACTTTCAACTATATTTTTAATCTCCTCGATATCCTCCGGAGCGATGGGCATCTCCCCCAGAACCAACTTAAAACCGTTGAATTCCGGCGGATTGTGGGAGGCAGTAACCATTACTCCTCCCTTTGCCCGAAGATGATTCCTGGCAAAATAGAAGGCGGGAGTAGGGACAGTGCCAATATCGGTAACCTGGCATCCTGTAGCCACCAGCCCCTCGATGAGGGCTTTCTTGAGCGTTTTGGTACTGGGGCGGACATCTCCCCCTACCACACTGGTAACCGGTAATCCATAACGGGTAATGAGCTTCGTCCCTACCGCTTTCCCAATCCTCAGAGCTATCTCCTCCGTCAAGTCTTCCCCATAAACTCCCCTGATGTCACAGGCCTTATAAATGGTCATCTTCTCAATACCTCATCCCTCTATTATTAAATATATGATAAACAAGACTTTCGGGGCCGGCCTTAGGAGCACAACTCCCGGCAAAGCAACTATTACCAACGGGATAAGGGCTAAAAGTTCTACTCATAACCGATGGCCCGGCAGGCATCCCGGAACTTGCGATATTTAACAGCATAAGACTTGAGCTTCTCCGGTTGGGGTTCCACTTCCAAATCTACCTTGACCATTTTCCTCGCGGACTCGCTCAGACCGTTATAAACAGTCTGGGAGGAGGCCACGATAGCTGCCCCGAAGGCTGCTTCCACTATCTTCGGCCGGACCAAAGTTTTATTGAGAATATTGGCTCTTACCTGGAGCCATTCCCGGCTTTTGCTTCCCTCCCCGGACGTATATATCTTCTCTCCCACGGGAGCACCCAGCTTCTCCATCAACTCGTAAGCCCATCTCTCTACCATCCCCACTCCTTCCAGGCAAGCTGCATAGAGTTCGTACTTATCCTTTGGCCTGCCGATAAGGAATCCTTCTGCCTCAGGATTAACGAAAGGGAACCTTTCTCCAGTCCGAACCAGAGGATAGACAGTCAAATGCGTTGGCGTTCTCTCCGGGACATATCTATCTAACTCTGTCAGGTCGTCTTCCCCAAAGCGGTCCTTCAGGCACTCTCCCCCGGTCGAGCTGGCTCCTCCGGGAAGCCAGAACCCTTCGGGGTGAAGATGACAGGAGATTCTTCCTTCCCGGTCCTTGATTAACCTCTCGGAAACTCCCGCTATTGCCAGAGTGGTTCCTAAGGTACTGGCCCATTCCCCCGGCGAGACAGCTCCCGTGGAGACCAGGGAAGCCGTTCCGGCGGTCATTCCGGCTGCCGCCAGGGTTTTCCGGGAAAGTCCCGTCTCCCGGGAACATTCCCGGGAGATAGGGCCAATAATTGTTCCGGGAGAAATAACCTTGGGAAGAAGTGAGGAGGAAATCTCCAGCGTCTGGGAGATAAACTTCGGCCAGCGTTTACTCACCAGGTCATAGCCGGTCTTCAAAGCGTTTGAGCTATCAGTAGTGGAGTAATCATCGGTGAGTTTACCAATAATAAAATCGGCAGCCTGAAGGAATTTTTTCGTCAGGTCATAAATCTTCGGTTCCTTTCTCTTAATCCAGAGAATCTTGGAAAGAGCAAAAGAAGGCTTAAAGGAATAGCCAAGTTTAGCGGTTAATTTCTCTCCGGCTTCGTTAATCAACCTCGCCTCTTCCCCCGCCCGGCTATCGTTATCCATTATCGCTTTTCGCAAAGGTTCATTTCCCGCCCCCAGAGGAATAATCGTCCCCGAAATGGAAGCAACCGAAACAGCCTTAATCTCTTCCGGGGAAATTCCCTCTCTCTTTAAAGAAGCCACTATTTCCCGCAAACAGGAAGAGACTTCTTCCCACCAGGAAAGGGGATCCTGCTCCGCCCACCCCCCGGCCAACTTCTCCCGGCTATCGGAGACTAAAGCGCAGGAACTCCGGGCAATAACCTTTCCCATCTCATCGCAAACCAGGGCTCTTGCCCCCTGCGTTCCTATATCTAAACCAAGAAAAAACATATTATCAGTCTCCAGGAAAATATAAACCACCGGTGAATACAAACAGATAAAAGAAAACTTTATAAATTCATTTTGACAGGATTAACGGGATAGACAGGATAATTTTAAAAAGATCCATTTAATCCTGTATATCCTGTCAGAATAATTTTAAGTTTTTGGCAGTATCCATCTATTAGCTACAAAGTTTTCTTGCTCGTTATCCGGGATGATTATATCTCCTCAACCGGAATTCTACTCCCAGTTCCTCCCGGGCTATTTTCTCACACCGGGTTACGTCCACTCCTTCCATATCCAGAACCGTTACCTCAACCCGGGGGATATATTTTTTGCACTCCCTCACAAACTCTTTTACCTTCTCATAGGTATTCTTCCCAAACTCCGGGTGGCAAAGAGAAAAATATTTACTCCCGTTCTCGGCATTTAAACTCACCGAGACGGCCTCAATCAGACCAGCCAGCTCCGGCACGATATTTTTGCCGTGAATGAGGTTCCCCTGGCCGTTAGTGACTATCCTTACGAGAACCCCTTCTTTCTTCAGGTAGCGGGAAACCTCCAGGATGGTATCCAGGCGAAGGAGAGGCTCACCATAACCGCAGAAGACGACCTCCTTATAGCCTTGGGGATTGCCCAGAGCTTGAATAATTTCTTCCGCCGCAGGTTCCTGCTCCATCTTCAGATTATGACCCCTGACGAAATCGGTGAAATCGCGGACACAGAAGGTGCAATTGTTAGTGCAGCGGTTGGTTATATTCAAGTAGAGAGAGTCCCGGATGGGATAAGCAATCTTACTTTTTTCCTTTCTCTCACCTATTCCCAGGAGGTATTTGGTATTTAGGGTAGTGATCCGGCAGATATCTTCCCGGCTTAAGTTATGCAGGCGGGCCAATTCCTCAGCAACATACTTTACAAAAGCCGGCTCATTTCTCTTGCCCCGTTGCGGTTGGGGCGCGAGAAAAGGACTATCGGTCTCTACGAGCAGCCTATCTGTGGGAAGGTCCTTGACTACCTCCCGTAGGCTTTCGGCATTAGGATAAGTTATCTGCCCCGCCACCGAGATATAAAAACCTAACTCCAGGCATTCCTGCGCCAGGACCCGACTGCCGGAGAAACAATGGAGAATCCCTTTTACCTTTTCTGCTTTTTCCTCTTTCAGGATAGAGAGGGTATCCCCGTCCGCCTCCCGATTATGAACTATCAAGGGCAGCCTGAGTTTCTTAGCCAGGGCTATCTGCCGGCGGAAATTTTCCTTTTGCTTATCCTTTGGAGCCGGGTTGCGATAGTAATCTAACCCCGTTTCCCCGATAGCTACCACCTTACCGTTCTCAGCCAACTTCTCCAGAATTCGATAATCGTCTTCCTTAACCTTTCCCGCCTCATGAGGATGGATACCGACAGCAGCATAGATGAAATCATGTTTTTCGGCTAATTCAACCGATTTTTTGCTGCGTTCAAGGCTCGTCCCTACGTTTATGATAAATGCAATTCCCTCTTCCCGAGCCCGGGAGATAACCCCATCCCTGTCCCCGTCGAATTTACCAAAATCCAGATGGCAATGACTATCGATAAGCATCTTTTCTTTAACTCCTCTTTCTCTCCCTAATTATAGCTCTTAGAAAGAGCTAAGGCAAGAAAACTCGTTCCTTGCTCCTCATTTCTTTTTTTATTTGTTGCTTAAGGGGAAGCATGATACTATATTAGGTAGAAGGTTAAGTGGGGATTTTGAGAATGAAGAAAAAACAAAAATTTGCCGGGGATAAAAAAAAAGGAGAGTCACTCTTTTATAGCTTTGAAAATAAGATTGCAGAGAAATACGCTTCAAGAGTTCCGAAAAGTATCGAGACTTATCATCTCACTCTTGCAACAATTCTTTGGAGTGCCCTTATAATCCTGTTCAGCTATTTTGCAAAGGAAAATATAAACTGGCTTTGGCTTGTTTCTTCGATGATTCTTTTTCAGTATATTACGGATTTATTTGATGGGGCAATCGGAAAACATAAGAAAACCAATCTCGTGAGATGGGGCTTTTACATGGACCATTTTCTCGACTATGTGTTCCTGGCATCTATAATGATCGGCTATTCTTTTATCTTTCCCCAGTATATCTACCTCCACTTTTTTATCTTTGCGATCTTTGTAGCCTTTATGGTAAATTCATTCCTTGCCTTTGCAGCAACAAACGAATTTAAAATATCTTACTTAAAAATTGGGCCAACTGAAGTTCGTCTTATCTTTGTTTTAGCTAATACTGCTATAATTTTGTTAGGCAAGACATATCTTGCCGGCCTTACTCAGTACATTTTACTCTTTTCTTTTTTAGGGTTGATTATAGTCGTCTACCAAACCCAGAAACATCTTTGGAAGCTTGATATGAAGGAGAAAAAAAACAAACGGAGGGGATAAGAAATCCCCTCCGTCGCGTTTGTCCGGATTATCGAAGTGAATAATTTTAACGGAGCCTATCTTTCTCTCAACCTTACTTCCCCGCTCTGGCTGCTGCTGCTTTATCAGAGACATGCGGATTGTGGCAACTACTACAATCCTTGGGAACAACCTCAATAGTGGCTCTCTTTTTAGCCTTGTCTGACATAGGCACTGCCATATGCTCACTTCCCGGTCCATGGCAGGATTCACATTGCACCCCTTCCAATCCCGGGGTTGACGCCGAATCCTTAAATCCACCCGGTCGGTCATAGCCGGTAGTGTGACACTTATAACATTTTTCCTTGTCGGACTCATTGGCAATGAGCTTATAAGCCTTGGACATATCTGTCTTTTGCCAGGTTTTATACTGCTTAAAGTGGCACATCATACACTTCTTGGCTCCCACATATTTCGCCTGGGGCGAAGGTCCCGCAAAACTTACCCCTTGTGCCAGGAAGAAAATGACGATACCCATCGCTGACGGAATAACTACCCCCAAAATCCTTCTCACCTTCAATCACCCCCTTAATGAGCACATCATCCGCCTCAGGCGGATGATAAGTGCGAATTAACTCCGAAGCTTAAGGGGAAATTATCGCAGAGAATTTCCCCTTGCCTAAGCAAGTGAGTAAGCACATCACCCGCCTGAGGCCGGTGATCAGTGCGAATTTTATTGCTTTGAATCAGCCAACGAAAACCTTGTCCAGGATATATCCTACCGCCAGCAAAAGTCCCACCAGGGAATGTAAACCGATGGTAGCCGCATTAGCAGGAAGTAGTTTATAGGGCTCCCCGAAGTTAGCCTTGGCTACCCTGACGGCTTTTAAAGCCAGAGGAAGAGTAACTAAGGCGATAAGGGTAAACCAGGGGAAAATTTTCAAGAATGTTGCCAACACGATAAATAGATAAGTTGAACCGAGTAAAAGAAAATATCCTTTTATTGCTTTTCTTTTCCCCCAGATAACTACAAGGGTCCTTTTGTTAACCTTTTTGTCGGCTTCGTAATCGGGAAATTCGTTGATATAGAGAACGAGGGCAATTAACATGCTCACCGGAATAGATGCCCATAAGGGTGCCCAGGATAAACTCCGGGCCTGAACATAATAAGAACCGATAACCACCAGTGGTCCGAATCCTAAGCTAACGGTTAATTCTCCAAAGCCCGTATATCCAATCCGCAGAGGGTCCGCCGTATAAAAGAATCCTAAGGCAACTCCGATCACTCCCAAGACCAGAATTATGTTCCCGGGAAAGATATAATTCAAGTATAAACCGATTAACCCTCCTAAAGCAAAGAAGGTTAAGGCTGCGTAAAGAACCTTCCGGGGCTTGACTAACTTGTCCTGAATTACCCGACTTCCTCCGCTAAAAGGGGTAGGCGCCTTATTGCCCGCGTCGTTGCCACTGGTATGGTCGAAGTAATCGTTATTAAGATTAGTCCCGGCATGGATGAAGACAATTCCTATTAAGGTCAGCCAGAAATATCCCCAGTTGAAAAGTCCGGTTTGATGCCAGGCAACAACTGCGCCTAATATTACCGGCACCACCGTGGCAGTAAAGAAGGGAGCCCGAATTGCTTTTAGCCAGATTTTTAACCCACCCATAAAAAAACCTCACAACGCCGGGCAGAACTTAAAGCTCTCCCTGACCGGATTTACAGGATGAAAATTCAACTGAGTTAACGTTGTTGACAGGATTTAAGTTGATAGCCACAGAAAAAGTTTAAGACCTTGTTACTCCCGTTCAAAAAAAACCAGGAAATTTTCTTCGTGACCTTGTTGTGCCCCGCAGTTTTTATACTTGGCTATGTTTTTTTAAATCTCTTCCTGAAATTGTTCAATCTGAGCATAAGTAAACACCGGCCCATCTTTACAAACATAAACACTCCCGATATTACAACGGCCGCATTTACCCAACCCACAGGTCATCTTCCTTTCCAGGGTAGTAATAATCTGTTGGGAAGAAAAATTCATCTTATTTAACGTCACCAGAACAAACTTAATCATAATAGGAGGACCGCAGGTTATCACCAAGCTATTTCCCGGAGAAGGGTTTACCTTTTCCAGGATAGTCGGCACAAAACCGATTTCCCCTTTCCAATCCTCCGCCTCCCCACCAGGATCAACAGTCAGGGTTAATTTCACGCCGGGAGTATTCTGCCACTGCTTCAGTTCATCCTTGTAAACCAGGTCAGCTATGCTTCTTGACCCATAGACGATAATAACATCTTTAAAGTCATCTCTTCTATCAATCACATTCCAGATTAGAGAGCGCAGCGGCGCCAGGCCAATTCCTCCGCCGACGAATATCAAATTCTTTCCCTTCATCTCCTCCACCGGGAAACCGTTTCCGTAAGGACCTCTGATACCTACGATGTCCCCTTCCTCCAGATCATGAATGGCCTGAGTTACTTTACCCATTTTCTTAATGCTGCATTCGATATAACCCTCCCGGGTAGGAGAAGAAGCCAGACAGAAAGGGGATTCTCCTACTCCGAATATAGAGAATTCAATAAACTGCCCCGGCTTATAGGTAAATGATTTCCGCAGTTCCTCATCCTGGAAGACGAGCTTGAAAGTCTTTATATCCTGAGTCTCTTCTCTTATCTCCTTGATTGCAGCTAAATGCGGAAGATAAATGTTTTCTGGGGGTTCAGAACTCCCCGGCTTCAGGACTTCAGTCATTTTAAATACTCCTTACTAACAGGATTAAGCATTAAGGATTAAGTTGTAAGTATTAAGTATTAAGTATTAAGTATAAGGATTAGGCAAAAAACTTAATTCTTGGAGCGAACGAAGTGAGCGTCTTAATCCTTTGTCTTATCCTTTGAGCATTGATTAACTATCTCGACAATATCCACCTTTACAGGACATTCTCTTAAACATCTCCCACAACCAACACAAGCTATCTCACCAAAATTCTTCTTGAAATAACTGAACTTATGATATACCCTCTGCCGGTACCGGGTCTTCTTCTCCCTCCGGGGATTCTCTCCCGAAGTCATCTTGGTAAAAGGGGAAAAGCTACAGCTATCCCAAAACCTGATGCAGTCCCTTCCCTCATAGCTGAGGTCAAAACAGAAACAGGTAGGACAGAGATAGGTACATACTCCGCAGGATATACATTTCCGGGATACTTTCTCCCAATAAGGATCCTCAAAAAAAGATTCTAAATCCGGGGGGGGCTGGCATGTTTTGCGGATTTTCTTCTTCGCCGCTTCTTCTAATTCCTTCTTCCTGGTTCTCTCTCCCTCTCCACTCTCCTTACCACAACCTTGAAACAATTCCTCGCCCTTAGCTGTTATCCCTTCTACCAGGTAAGAATCATCACCGAGGTCGGTTATAAGAACATCCAAGCCTTCTTTTGCATGAGGCCCGGCGTTTAAGGAGAGACAAAAGCAAGAATCCAAAGGCTCGTTACAAGCCAAGCCAACCAGCACACTCTTCGCTCTCTTCTCTAAATAATACGAATCTTTATATTCTCCATCAAACATCTTATCGAACATAAGCAGGCTTTTAGCATCACAAGGCCTGACTCCCCAGATTACTCTCTTTCTGTTCTCCTGGTGTTCACTGGATAAACCTACCTTTCCTTCCCTAATCTCATGCTTAAAAAGTTCCTCCCGGGGAGGAAAGAAAAATTCTTTCACCGGCTTCAAAGAATTGGGATAAGCAAAGAACACTTCTTCCGGGTTCTTTACAGGTTTGAAGAGAACAAGGTCCCCTTCCTTCCCCGGAGCTAAGAGCTCGGAGGTTTTCATCAAGCCTTCAAGAATTTTCTTCAGGTCTTCTTTACTAACTATCTTCTCTGTCATATCTCTATTCCGTTCATTTTATCCAGGCCCATAGGGAGTAAATTGAAAAATCCCAAACTCAAAATCCCAATACTACCAAATAAATTCCAATGACCAAATCCCAAAAAGGGCTTCTGAGAGTTAGGAGTTGGGCTTTTGGATTTATTTTGGATTTGGGATTTTATGTTCCTCACAATCTCCTCCAGATTAGGAGTTATCTTATAAACTCTTCCGGGTCCTCCAATTTGAAATCCGCTAAGGGCGGCTTTGCTTCGGAATCCAATCCCGCTTCATAGTCAAACATCTCTTTTATCTCTTTCCCCAGTTTTTTATTTATTTTCCTGAGAGGAATCTTCATGGGACAGGCCCGTTCACACTCTCCGCAATCAATACATCTCCCGGCTAAATGGAAAGCACGGACAATATTCCAAGTCGTATTTCCTTTCAGGGAAGGAGAAGGAGAAATCCACTGGGGTAATGTCTGGTCGGCAATACACTGAGGACAGAAACATAAAGGGCATACCTGACGACAGGCATAGCATTTAATACACCGGGCAAATTCTTTCTTCCAATACTGCCAGCGTTCCTCCTGAGACTTCCCTTCCAGCTCTTCCACCTGAGCATAAGCATTAACCTCAGGGCTCTGGGGCTCCGGGGCTCCGGAGTTCCGGTCATCTTTTATGAGAAGATCATAAACCTTAGGAATATGCACTTCACAAGCCTTACATTTCTCTAAGAGCTTTCCCTCTTTATCTTTATCTTTATCTTTATCTTTCAACTTTAAACCTTCAACCTTAAACTGTCTTTCGCCTTCAACGTCAAACTGCCCCTCACATTCCATCCCAATAATCACCACCTCGTCCCGTTTTATCTGATTTTCCTGGATGAGGCCAATAATGGATTTCACATCACATCCTTTGGCGACAACACCAATTTTGGGCGAGGGGGAAGAAGCAAGTTCCCTGGTTTCTATTAAATATCTCGAAAGATTATAAACGCAATGTTCGTTCCAGACCAGTCTTTCCACCTCGTCTTCTCTTTCGATAAAGCAAGGAGTGGTAGAGATTCCATCGCCGGCCATTTCATAACCAATGACCAGAGCTACCTTCTTCTCCCGGAGCAATTTCCCGACTTTTTCTTGCAATCGCTTAATCATTTTTTAGGTGTTTCCTTTTAACTGGAGCCCCGGAGCACTTGTCAACCGGAGCACTTAATTGCTTATTCGGTCCCGCGGCCCTTACTTCCTCCACCACTGTTTTCACTATCTCGGCCCATTTCTCTCCTTCTGCCGCCGAGACCCAGCTTACCTGAAATCTGCGAGGATCGACACCCAGGTACTCCAACAGCTTCTTGAAAACGGCAAATTTCCTTCGGGCATAATAATTGCCTTCCGAATAGTGACAGTCGCCCGGATGACAACCGGATACCAAAACACCATCCGCTCCATTCTCCAGACATTTGAGAACGAAGAGAGGGTTTACCCTCCCGGAACAGGGGACCCGAATAATTCTGATATTTGCCGGATAGGGTATCCGGCTTCCCCCGGCTAAATCCGCTCCCGCATAACTGCACCACTTACATAGGAAACCGATGATTTTAGGCTGCCATTCTTCTTGTTGTTCAGTATTTGGTTCTCGGGATTCGGTCATTCTTTATTCCCTTTCATAAATCAGAGCATCCTTCAGGCGGACGTTTGATACTGATTTACCCTGATGTTCATAGAAAAGCTTAGAAATTTAAAATTTAGACAGGATTTACCCGATTAACCGGATCTTTATTCTTCTTAAAACCATCATCCTGTACATCTTGTTAATCCCGTCAAATATTTTCTTAATTTTAGGTCAATCCGTATCCAATAAAAATGAAATTCTTGTCCAAGCAAGTTACGTTATTGCTTCCACTTCAGCGAGAATTTCCTCATCCCGGAATCCAGCTATATCTATTGCTCCCACCCGGCAGGTGGCACTGCAGGCGCCGCAACCATGGCAGACGCTCTCGATAACCTTGGCCACTATTTTCATCTCCTTAGTCAACCGGTCCTTCACATCTTCTTTCTCAATGGCGCTGAAGGGGCAAACCTGCAGACAGGCCAGGCAACCGCTGCAAATATCAGGGTTGACTTTAGCCACCAGAGGTTCCAGGGTCAGTTCATCAGGAGCTATCAATCCGATAGCTTTAACGGAAGCGGCCGAAGCCGTAGCCACCGTATCGGGAATATCCTTGGGAGACTGACAAGCACCGGTCAGGAAGATACCGGCAGTGACCGTCTCCACGGGAGCCAGCTTAGGATGCGCTTCGGTAAAGAGATTGTTTTTGTCATAAGAAATCCCCAGCATCTGAGCCATCTTCCGGGCATCAGGTTGAGCTATCAGGCCACTGGCCAAGACGACTAAATCCGCTTTGATCTCAATCTGGGCACCACTCAAGGTATCTGCTCCCCGCACTATGAGCATATCGTCCTTCTCAAAAATTCGGGAAACCCGCCCCCGCAAATAGACTGCTCCGTACTCTTCCTGTACTCTTCTGACAAACTCTTCGTAATTCTTCCCTGCCGCTCTGATATCGATATAGAAGACATAAGCCTGAGCTTCGGAATTATGTTCCTTGAGGAGAAGCGCCTGCTTGGCCGTGTACATACAGCAAAGCCTTGAGCAATAGGGGAGCCCCTTCTGCTCGTCCCGGGAACCGACACACTGGATAAAGACAACATCTTTGGCTTCCCGGCCATCGGAAGGACGGACTATCTTTCCTCCTGTGGGACCGGAAGCATTGGCCATCCTTTCAAAATGGAGGCCGGTAACTACATCTTTAAACTTTCCGTATCCATACTCTCCATAAACGGAATGGTCGAAAAGGGTGAAACCGGTAGCCACGATGATGGCTCCAAATTTTTCCTTGATGATTTCATCCTCCTGCTCGTAATCGATGGCCCCCGGCGGGCAGACTTTCTGGCATATCTTACACTTCTCCCGGAGGAAATATATGCAGTTCTTCCGGTCAATTACCGGAATGTTGGGCACAGCCTGAGGGAAAGGAACATAGATAGCTTTGCGTTTACCCAGGCCCATATCGAATTCCGAAGGGACCTTCGTGGGACACTTCCCATAACAGATTCCACAACCGGTACATTTGTCCATATCCACGGACCGGGCTCGTTTTCTAATTTTTACCTCAAAATTTCCCACATATCCGGAGACCTCTTCCACTTCAGAATAAGTATACAGAGTAATGTTATCATTCTGAGCTACAGTAACCATCTTGGGAGTAAGAATACAAGCGGCACAATCCAGGGTAGGAAAGGTCTTGTCGAAACGGGCCATCCTTCCCCCGACACTTGGCTCTCTTTCCACCAATACCACCTTAAATCCCGCCATAGATACATCAATGGCCGCCTGAATGCCGGCGATTCCTCCTCCAATAACCAGAACTTTCTTCTCCACCGGAATGCGCATCCGCTTCAAAGGAACATCTTTGCCTACCTTAGCCACCGCCATTTTTACCAGGTCAATGGCTTTTTTCGTACCTTCTTTTTTATCATGATGCACCCAGGAGCATTGCTCCCGGATATTGGCCATCTCCATCTGATAAGGATTAAGACCCGCTCCTTCTACACACTTACGAAAGGTTCTCTCATGGAGGCTGGGAGAACAGGAAGCCACTACGATCTTATCCAGGTTATGTTTCTTGACGGCATCCTTGATCAGATTCTGCCCGGGCTCGGAACACATATAGCGATAGTCGGTAGCAAACTTCACCCGGGGCATCCCCCTGGCTACCTCAGCTACCTTCGCTACATCCACCGTGCCGGAAATATTAGTGCCGCAGTGACAGACAAAAACTCCGATTCTCATCAAAAATCTCCCATCTAAATCCCAAATCTCAAGACACAAGAAAAACTTTCGTTGTTCATTTTAGTATCCTGTTTTCATCCTGTATATCCTGTCAAAATAGTTTTAGGTTCCAAGCAATGTTTATCTATGATTACGAAGTTTTTTTATTTGTCATTGATAATGCGTTTGTCATTTTATCAGTCCTTTACCCTTCAATAACTTCCTGGGATCGACCATAAGTTTATTTAACCCCAGTTTCCCCGGGTCCACCCCCAGAGCTAATCCGACTAACTGGGTAAAGTAGAAAATGGGCAGACAGAATTCTTCTCCGTATTTTTTCTCAATCT
>JAADIA010000051.1 GCA_013151555.1 Nitrospirota bacterium
TGACGAAGTGAAAGTAGGAGACTATGTAATTCTGCATGCGGGCTTTGCTATCCAGAAGCTGGATGAGAAGGAAGCACAGGAAACAATTGCCTTGCTGAATGAAGTCTTTAAGGAAGGCACAAAGGCACAGAGTGACAGAGGCACAAAGGAAATGCGTAAAAAATCAAGAAATAAAAAAACTTAGTGCCTGTATGCCTTAGTGCCTACTTACTTAAAAGGAGTTAACTGAATATTTGCCATGAAATATATAGATGATTTTCGTAATCGGGCGGCAGCTCAGCGGTTGGCGGAGAAAATCCGTCGGGTGGCTGGAGATAAAGAGATAACCCTTATGGAGGGAGGTATGCGGCACTCATACCATGGCTATTTTTAGATATGGGTTGCGGACTTTGCTGCCTCCTAATATCAGGCTGCTTTCCGGCCCCGGTTGTCCTGTTTGTGTTACTCCTAATCGTTATATCGACCAGGCCATTGCTTATGTCCGGGAGAGCCACGTTATTCTCACTACCTTTGGGGATATGATGAAAGTTCCCGGTTCCAGTTCCAGCCTGGATAAGGAGAGAGCCGGGGGACACGATGTCCGGGTGGTCTATTCTACCCTGCAGGCTCTGAAGATAGCTGTAGATAATCCCGGGCGGAGAGTGATCTTCTTGGGAGTAGGCTTTGAAACTACCTCTCCCACCGTGGCTGCCTCTATGGTAAAAGCGGAGAAAGAAGGAATAGACAATTACCTGGTATTGTGTGCTCATAAACTGATACCTCCGGCGATGGAAGCTCTGGTCAGTACCCCGGAATTGAAGGTTGACGGTTTCCTCTGCCCGGGACACGTGAGCACCATTATTGGATCTGAACCATACAAACCGATTGCCGGCAACTATCATATTCCTTGCGTTATTGCCGGGTTCGAACCTTTGGATATATTGCAGGCTGTCTATATGCTCATTAGCCAGGTTGAAAAAGGGAAAGCGGAAGTGGAGATTCAATATCGGCGCTCCGTTAGGGAGGAAGGCAATCCCCGAGCCCTGAGTTTACTTGGAGAAGTGTTTGAGGTAGGAGACACTTCCTGGAGAGGACTGGGGACTATTCCTAACAGCGGTTTTAAGATTCGGAAGGCATATGGCCGGCTCGACGCGGAGCGGAATATGAAGGTAGAAGTTGAGAAGACGAAGGAAACCCCGGGTTGTATCTGCGGGGATATATTGCGGGGAGTGAAAATGCCGCAGGACTGCCGATTGTTCAAGAGAACCTGTCGTCCTGAAAATCCCCTGGGAGCTTGTATGGTATCCAGCGAAGGAACTTGCGCCGCTTATTATAAATATGGAGAAATTTAAACTAATCAGATGCTGATTTACCCTGATGAATAGAATAATATTTCTTGAAAGCAGGAAACTGAGAAAACACAAAAAATAAAAATGAGACAGGATTAACCGGATAAACAGGATTTTTCAAAGTATAATAAAGTATGAAAGATTGACCACAGAAACACGGAACAAAAGAAACAGGAAAGAATCGGTTTTTTTCAGTGTTTCCGTGGTTACGAAGTTTTCTTAGAGCTTTTCTTTATTTCATCATCTGTATCCTGTTTAATCCGGTTAATCCTGTCAAAAGAAGTTTATTGGATTTTTTCGTATCTTCGTAGTTTTTTTAATTGATGAAAGTCTGTATCCATTAAGGATCTTTATATTATGAAAGAAACAAAGAAGATATTACTGGCTCACGGCAGCGGCGGAAAGCTGTCTGAAGAATTAACCAGGGAAGTGTTTTTGAGGGAATTTGGCAACGAGGTGCTTTCCGGGTTAACGGATGCGGCAATCTTGAAGTTTGAGGGAGGTTCTTTAGCTTTTACTACTGATTCTTATGTGGTTAATCCTCTCTTTTTTCCCGGCGGGGATATCGGAAAACTATCCGTCTGTGGTACGGTGAATGATCTGGCCGTGATGGGAGCTAAACCTTTATTTATTACCTGCGGTTTTATCATTGAGGAGGGCTTGGACTATTCGGTTTTAAGAAAAATAGTTGCCTCGATGCGGGCGGCTGCTGAAACCGCCGGCGTTACTATCGTTGCCGGTGATACCAAAGTGGTAGAGAAAGGAAGTGCGGATGGATTGTTTATCAATACGGCCGGGATTGGGCGGGTGGGTAAAGAAGTGGATCTTTCCCTGAAGAATATTAGCATCGGAGACAAGGTTCTCTTAAGTGGGACTATCGGTGACCACGGCATGGCGGTCCTGGGAAAACGAAAGAGTCTTGACTTCCATACCGAGATTACCAGTGATTGTGCTCCTCTTCATGATTTAATAGCCTCAGTACTGAAAGTATCTCGGAAGATAAAATTTATGCGTGATCCTACCCGAGGAGGGTTGGCGGCAACTCTCAATGAGATGGTGAGAGAGTCGGAATGGGGAATCCTGGTTGAAGAGGCAAAGGTACCGGTCAGCGAAGGCGTGAAGTCCCTGGCGGAGCTTCTGGGATTTGATTCTCTTTATATTGCTAATGAAGGAAAAGTAGTGCTGGTTGTGGCCCCGGAAGATGCGGAAAGAGTAATTGAAGAGATGCGAAGACATGCGTTGGGAAAGGATAGCCAGGTTATCGGAGAGATCATCGCGGCGCCGAAAGGGCAGGTGGGTCTCAAGACGCTGGTTGGGGGTACCAGGATCGTGGATATGCCCGTGGGAGAGCAGCTCCCCCGCATCTGCTGAAGTCTCTTAATTTAGCTGAAAGTTGTTCTTGACTTTATTTCGAGCTTAATGTACACTTATGCCGAGAAAGAGACTGTTTAAAATTATCAACAATAAATGTCTGTTCTGGTTGTAACAATAAATTGGTGTCTTTCAATAAGTTAGTCGGTTTTTTTCTCAAGTGGCGTTCATTTTATTGAACGTCTATGAAAAAACTGCTGTTTTACGTGTAAACATTTTCCTGGGCTAAGAAACATTTTTATCCTCTCAAGAATTGAAAAAGACGAGTTTTTTACTGATTCTTAGAAATCTGGCACGAAAAATGCATACTTATAGGAATATAGTATGAGGATAAGAAGAGAAAAAAGGATAAAGAGCCTGAATAAAAAAGTAAAACCACTTTCTCATCTTTATGAAATAAGTAAAGCGATTAGTTCCTCGCTTGATTTAAAAAAGGTCTTGGAAATGACTTTGGATAAGTGCCTGGATAGTTTAGAGTCGGAAGCCGGTTCCATCTTTCTTCTGGATGAGGAGAGAAAAGAATTGGTTCTGAAAACAGTTCGGGGGCCGAAGGAGGTTTCCCTTCGCGATGTTAAACAGCGGTTGGGAGAAGGGATCTCCGGCCTGGTGGCTAGCAATGGAAGGCCGCTTCTGGTAACTGATATTGAGAAGGATCCTCACTTTCGCAAGAAAAGGTCGGATGTT
>JAADIA010000021.1 GCA_013151555.1 Nitrospirota bacterium
ATCCGGCTTGCAAAAGACATTGGCCCTGTCTTTTTTTTAACATCTTTTAGCGTATTTGTCAATAACTCATTCATGGGATGTCAAGCCAAAATAGAAATGTCCTATTTTGGCTTGACATAACTCTCGATTTAACTTGATTTTCATTTAAGGTTCTGATAAAATCCATTTAAACTGAAGGATATCTATAATGAACAAAAAATCATCTAATATAAATAAGAAGAAATATTATATCCCCCTTGTGGCCTTAGGAATTTTATTGATTGCCGGGATAATTTATTTAAGTAGTAATAGGACAAAGCCCCAAAAAAGTTTTGAAATTTCAAATATTAAATCGCTGAATAAAATTGTTTTTAGTCTTCCGAATATGGATAAGGAGATGTGCAATACTTTCCCAAAGAGGATAGTGACGAGTCTTGAAGGTTTGGAGGGGGTTGTTGACGCTTCGTTCAATTTTAGCGGACATTTTGTTACCGCCTATTATGACCCTCAGTTTATTTCTAAGAAAACTATTTTAACTTATGATATTTATTCATGGACCAAAGTGGATTTCATCAGCGACGAGAGTGTGCCTGTTTCTCTTGCGAAAACTCTTTATAAAAACAGGGAAAAAGACGATAATCCGGTAATGCCAAAGAACGGGATGGCGGATATAACTCCCGTGGAGAATCAGAAAATGATTGATGCCCAGAATTTCCCCTCGCTGGTCAGCGCTAAATGGTTATTTGAAAATCTTGGAAATGTCAAAGTTATAGAAATAGGACCTGCGAAGGAATATGATAAAGGTCATATAAAAGGAGCGGTGAATATTCAAATAGGTGATATAAGAGCAACAGAAAAAGGTATAGCGGAGCAGATAATTTCAAAAAAATATTTTGAACCTTTAATGGACAAGATTGGAATTTCTAACAGCGACAGGGTAGTGATTTATTCAAGCGAGAGTTTAAATCAGGAGTCAAGACTTTATGAAACGCTTAAATATTACGGACATAAAAATATAGCGATCGTCAATGGCGGGAAAAATTTAATTGATAAAAAATATCTGACGACGGCTAAGACAAAAATTATCCCATCAAATTATACTGCGAAGGTAAATGAAAATATTATTGTAGATTCGGATTATGTTTTGAGCAAGTTAAATAATTCCGGGACTGGTCTTCTTGATGTAAGAAGCGAAGGAGAATTTAACACCGGGCATATTCCCGGGGCGGTTAATATTAACTGGGAGAATCTTCTAAACTCCGACGGGACTTTGAAAAGTTTAGCAGAATTGAAATCTATTTTGAAAAATATTGATAAGAATAAAGAGATTATTGTCTATTGTGTTTCGGGAACACGGGCGAGTTATATGTGGTTTGTTCTGACCGAAGTATTGGGATATAAAAATGTGAAAGTCTTTGATGGTTCAATGATTGCGTGGAAGTATAAAAATCTGCCTTTGGAAAAATGATGAATTTTAGAAAGATGGAGAGAAAGAAAAAGTTAGGAATCCTATTTTACGCCCCCACTTCTATCACCGCTCCCGCATCATTCCCGAAAATATCTACCACCTTCACAGCAATTTTACGCTTTTTCTTGTCCAAAGTCGCTGTGACCATAATCGGCACTGTTTTAGCCCTTTTGCCGTTTCCTCTGAAAGCCTGCCATTGGCTTTTGAAAGTGAAGCCGTCAAAATCCCAGTCAATAGCCCAGTAATCAATTAATACGGCGAAGTTATCCTTGGCAAGTTTCATCAACTTATTATAATTATTCTGTCCTTTCTTCGAGGTATGATTTACCGGAATATCCCTAAGGACATATCGCTTTATTCCCACCTTTATCCGAACCTTGCCCTTTCCTAAATCTTTTATCTCCGGCTTATTCAGTTTAAGACGATGTTGCCTTTCCGGGACACGCCCAGCGGCAAGATAAAGCATTTCCCGCGGGCCATTACCGATATTTTCTATAAGGAAAGGCTTTGCTCCCACCTCTACCAGACGGGCTCGGGTGACCTGAATTCCAACCTTGCCCAGTTCACATCCAATCCAGCATCTTCCAAGTTTTTCAGCGACAGCAAGGGTGGTACCGGAACCGCAGAAAAAGTCAGCTACAAGGTCACCTTCATTAGAGGAAGCTTTGATTATGCGTTCAAGGAGAGATTCGGGCTTTTGGGTATCGAAACCAACTCTTTCCCGGGAATTGCTGTTTAACATTTCAATTTTCCACCAATCCTTTGGGATACTCCCTTTCTTCATATACTGTCTATAAGTAAATTGGGGATGTTTTTTCTCGTCTTCAATGCTTATATCCCCTTGACCAACACCAAAAGGACCACCCTTCCCTCTAATCATAAATCTTCTTCCTTGCTCATCCGTATACTTAAACCGTACCTGGTAATCTTCAGGATAAGGTTCCAAGACATCTTTTAAATTGAAAATTGGATTTTTTGACTTCGAATAATAAAAAATAATATCATGTTTTTTGGCCCAACCCGATTTTACCGTCTGCATAGTTCTATAGCACCATACTATCTCATTCCTAAAATTTTCTTTACCAAAAATTTCGTCCAACAATATTCTTATATATGAATTAATGTGCCAATCACAGTGTACATAAATACTCCCCTCCTCTGCCAGCAACCGTTTCATCAACTGTAACCTCGGATAAAGCATATCCAGATAAGAATCCGTCCCCCCGGCCCAGGTATCTTTATAAGCAAGCCGTTCAATAACTGAAGGCTCTTTAGTAAATTCATTTCCTTCTATTACCATCTTGTGGGAATAATCTGCTTTGCTGTCAAAAGGTGGATCAATATAAATAAGATTTATCTTTTCCTCGTATCCCCGGGCAAGAAGCGCCTGCATAGCTAAAAGATTATCGCCCCGGATAAGACGGTTCATCTTTTGTTTATCAAGCTCTTCTTCACCCAACAGTCCGGCTCGAAAAGAAAAAGGAATCCGGGATTCGTCCCGATGAGGATTAGGAATCATCACTTCGGCGGTCTGAAATTCCATGTCCCGGGGATTGGGAGCCCTTCCGGGCTTGGTATTCCAAACCAGCCTTGCTGAATCCTTTTTTTTGTATATGTTGTTATCATCAGCCATGGTTTATATCCTTACTTCCCCGTTCTTTTATCACATTTTTCAATCCTGCTTCTTCAACTATCTCCAGGAGTATTTAAAACAAGAAAAGCAAAAAAAGCCTGCTCAGTCTTTCTTTAAAACCAAGCAGGCCTTATTGCCGGGGTAATTATTCAAATGCAAACCGGGAAATAACTTTGATAATCTCTGTCCTTATTCGATGGGAATAATAATTGTCTTACCTGGTTTTAGCCTATCGGGATCTTTGATTTTATCTTTATTGAAATTGTAGATTCGTTTCCACTGACTTCCGTCGCCATATTCTTTTACAGCAATTTTCCATAAAGTATCTCCTTTCAGGACCGTATATTTTTTCGTATCTACCCTTATAGGAGTTTCAATCTTCTGAACCTCTTCTACAACTTTGCTCTTCGGAGAGACGGATTTCCCGGGATAAGGGATCATAATCTCCTCCACCTCAGCGATCATAAACTGAGCGTTTCTATCTTTCTGCAGACCCACAAGATCATTGATGGGAGCAACAGCATCAAGTTTGCCACGGCTTACAATTCGGATACGTTCCTTGGGTATACCTTTACTAAGCATAAAATCTTTCACCGCTTCAGCCCGTTGTCTGCCCAATTCCAGATTGTAGGCCTCCGGCCCACGGATATCGGTATTCCCGGTTATGAGGATATTGCCCTTGGGATTTTTATTAAGGACTTTGACGGCATTTTCCAAAATAGGGATGGCTGCATCTCTTAGCTTGGCTTTATCAAAGTCAAAGTATATCTTTACATTTTTAATTATCTTTTTGATAAGCAGAGAAGGTCTTGGTTCCTTTGGTTTCGGGGAAGGAAGTTCTCCTTCTTTATAATCAAAGATAACTTTATAGACATAAATGTAACCTCTGTTCCCCCAGGGCCTTACCTTTCCTGGAGTTGTCGGCCACCACCAGTATCCGCCTCGTTCCCGATCTTTTACCGGAGCAGGAACAGAATCCGTTGGCCACCAGGTAAAACGTGAAGCTCCCCCCTTCTTATCCTCCCGGGCATTAGCACTTGCCGTAACCATAAAAGAAATTGTTATCGCTAATAGACACAGGTAAACTTTCCCTACTGTTAAGCTTTTCATAATTATTGCCCCTCCATTTATTTTTTCTTACTCTCACATCCTCACTCATTTTCCTAATTTTACTCCAGGATATTATCCCTGTCAATTTAATTAATGGGAAAGGCAATTTATCAAGTTATGAAGTATTGAATGGAGTCGAAAAGGAGAAAACAAGAATTATTCTCTATCATAAAGGGAATTATCCGTGCCGACAAACCCCAGGTTGTTGGTTTTAAAGGTTTCTTCGGAAGCAACCCATCCTGAAGCATGTACCAGGTCTCTGGTTCTGCTCTCTACATGGCCGTCACAAAAAGTTATATTAGCCTTTCCCCTATGGCGAAAATGGATGCTGGGATCGGCTTTGCCCCAGCTCCAGTAAGGAGCCGTGACAAAAGAATACTCAATAAGCTTTCCTCCGGATAAAAAAGCACTATCGGCGAACATTATCGTTTGAGAAGGATTGCGTATCTGGTTAACCCGAGCCGGTATTTCTAAATTGTCCGGAGACCCTCCTACATACTGACTGTTGTACCCATATCCTCCCGTTCCCAACTCAAAGGCACCGCTATCCTGATAAAACTTTTTAAAGGTTGGATCTTCCTTTATCTTTCCCGTTTGCAAATAGGGATACAGAGGCCCTTTGGCAGGATCGAAAGGAGCAGAGAGAGTTTCTCTTGCCCCATGCCATCTCTGAAGATTGGCATGCATGATATCAGCCGCAGCCGGCGGGTACCACCCATCGTAGTCTTCCGTATACAGGACTGCCGCCAGATAGAGTTGGCGCAGATTAGAGATACAAACAGCGCTTCTTCCCATTTCGCGGGCCGTGCTGAGAGCCGGTAAAAGCAGAGCTGCAAGTATAGAGATAATAGCCATAACTACCAGCAGCTCAATGAGGGTAAAACCCGTCTTTTTCCTAACAATCAACCCCTTTCCTCCTCACTGCTTTCTCCGAAAAAGAAAGGAAAACAGTCCCCCGGCTAAAAGGATAACGGTTGCCGGTTCGGGAACAGGAGTAACTTCAAAGATGGTACTTTGTCCGGCAAACCAGTCGGTAGTATTTACATAAAGATGACCGCCATCCGGGTTTCCGGTTTCAAAATCACCACTGCCGGGAACAAACCTTAAGGTGCTGGGAGAAGTTCCGCTGCCGAAGGGGTTTGAAGAACCAAGATTGTTTGTTTCCGTAACCGCTCCTGTATAACTGCTGGAAAAAAGATCACCGGCGGAATCAAAAGCGAAGTAGCCGATAGAGTCAAGTCCGGTAGCAAAGACAGACCAATCAGTTTCCCCCAGCGTCCCCGTTCCCAAGGCCGAATTCACCTGGCTGCCGGTGAAACTTATTATCTCACTTCCCTTACCATAATAGAGATTACCGGAAGTATCAAAAGCCAGGGGACCGGAATAGCCTCCGATATCGGCAATCTCATCAGTAGTTCCGTTTACCAGGTCGAGATTGTAAATTTTGGTTCCCGCCCAGCCGGGATTAGCAACAATAAAAGCTTGCCCGGAACTATTAAAGGCTAAATCGTAGTTACTACCCAGAGAACCAAGATCAGTTACCGTTCCTCCGCCTGTCGAAACAGATTTGATTGATCCGTTAGAACTCTCCCCAAAATAAACGGTGGAATCTTTTACCTTAAGGAAACTTCCATAAACATCGGAACTAAAAGTATAAAGGTCCGTTTCGCTCCCTCCTGGCGCTCTCTTGACGATAGAGTTTCCCCGAAAGAGATAAAGGTTCCCTGAGGTATCAAAATCAAAGCCGGCCAGGGTACCTGCCGGGGAAGCATAGGAAGACTCAGCAGTATATCCCGGGGAAGGGGTATAGGAAGGACTGGCCTGAAGGGATGTCCCGCCAGCCGTCCCCAATAACACTAAAACCGTTAAAATACTGCTTACATACTTATTCATTCTTTGCACAGTTTTTTCCTCCTTTTTCTAACCAATAACAAACCCCCAATGAAGAAGAAGATGGTGGCCGGTTCCGGAATAAGAACCGTATTCACTCCGGCTACGGCATCCAAATCGAACCCGTTACCGAAGGGAAGGTGATTTCCGGCATCATCTACTATATCGCCATTAACATCAAGGGTATTAGAGCCCGTATCCGTGATTTTGATAAACCGGATATGGTTTACGTCAACACCGGCTTGAGTAGCTTTCCCGGCTATCTCGTTTAAGTCAAAAGAATCGCCTCCCGAAAATTCGGGGTCGGTAGGGTCAATTCCGTTAGAGGTTTTACTGATAACCGGATTCACTCCGGCAAAATCCCGGAAGTTATCAGGATTCTTATAAGAAGCTCCTCCAGAACCCGGAGGACCGTCAGGGTCGTAATCAAAGGGGAATTCCACAAAGGTATTCCCATCATCGCTCACAGCCACACTGGCTACCTCAGTAAAGACATTATCCTCTGCTCCTCCTACCAAGATGGCATTTTCGAAAACCGTGAAGTCCTTTCCCTCTCCGTTATAGATATAGTTGTCGGTAAATTCCAGGACAATCCATCCTCCATCTCCCAGGCTGAGGACATCGGTAGACCCCCACAGGGTTCCTGTTCCTTCAGGAGGTCCCAGAACAATATCAGGGAAACTATCCTGACCGAAACCGGCTCCACTACCATAGCTAACCTTGACTACCTGGTCAGCAAAGGGATCCGGACCGGGAATTATTGAAGCTTCTCCCCGGGAAGCTGTTCCCGAAAAAACGCTCAAAACAATCATTAAAACAAGCCCTCTCCTCTTAAAAAACATTGTCTCTCTGCACCTCCTCTCTTGATAAAAAAAACCCCTAAGTTTTTTCTTAAAAAACTTAAGGGTTGCACCCAGTTTACTTCACCCCATCTTTACCAGCGAAGAAATGGTGAATCTCGACACAGGCAGGTCTTCTGGCTCTCGGGTCATCCTCATTCCCACTCCTTCCCGAAATGGTTCACCACTTCAGTGGCACTTACGTGGGAAATCGTCTCCGATTACAGCGGCGGGACCGCGATGGCTTTTAACCATCTTCCCTATTATGCTCTCTTACAAGCACCCGTGCTCTATTATAATAAACCTTCTCCCAAATCTTTGTCAATAATAATCGGCAAAATCAGGCGAAGGAATTTGGTCTATTTTGACTTATTTTGGCTTATCTTGGATTTATTCTTCCGTAAAAATTTCTCTATCTCCCCCTCGTCCCAGAATTTGGATTTGTTGGTCACAGTGATGGGAGGAGGAAACTTCCCCAGCTTAACCCAATTTCTGATGGTCTCTTCACACCGGCCGAATTTTTCAGCAACCTTCTGAATAGTAATTAGCCTCCCCATCTTTTACCCTTCTCAATCGCTCTTTCTTCTCCGGAAACCAAGATAATATAAGGTTTCCCGGAGAGAGGATTATTTTCCACCAGCACCACTGTTTCATATACCGCCTCAATATGGACGTAAGAGAGCACTTCTGCAGGAGAACCTTTTTGATATATTGTACCCTCTTTTAACAAAATCAACCGTTCACAGTACTCACCGGCCAGGTTCAGGTCATGCGAGACCATGATGACCGTTATTTTTTTCTCTCTATTCAACTTCCTCAGCAGGTCCAGAATTTCTATCTGGTGGCCGATATCCATGTGAGAGGTAGGCTCATCCAGAAGCAGAAGTTCGGGTTCCTGGGCAAGGGCCTGGGCTAAAATGACCCTCTGTCTTTCTCCCCCGCAAAGCTCCGAAACCCTCCTCTCCCGAAGGGGAAGAATATCAGTTAACACCATAGCCTTTTCCACCATCTCTAAATCAGCCCTTTTTCCCCTCTCCAATCTTCCTAAATAAGGAAACCTTCCCATAAGAACAAATTCTTCTACAGAGCAAGGGAAAGGGATACTTAACATCTGAGGCAGAACGGCTACTTCCCTGGCCAACTCCCGCCGAGGAATCCGGTTGAGAGATTTTCCTTTGTAAAAAATTTCTCCCCGGTAAGGTTTCAAAACCCGGGTGATGCATCGGAAAAGGGTCGTCTTACCGGAGCCATTGGGTCCAATTATACCCAGGAAACTTCCTTCTGCCACAGAGAAAGATATCCCCTTGAGGACTTCCTCCTCTCCATATCCGCAGACAAGCCCGCTTACCCTTAAGATATATCCCATCTTTTCGCCCTCAAGAGGAAGGTTAAGAAGAAGAATCCTCCTAAAATTCCGGTAATGACTCCAACTGGAAGTTCCAGGGGAGCAACGATGGTCCGGGCCAGCGTATCGGAAAGAGCCAAAAAGACAGCTCCCCCAAGAGCCGCTGCCGGGATTAAAAGACGATGATTCGGACCGGTGAAACGTCGCAGAAAATGAGGGACGATTAATCCTACAAAACCAATTATTCCCGTTGCCGCCACGGCAGCTCCGGTAATCAGGGAGGCCACCAGGAAGAGTATTTTCTTTACTCCCTCGGCCTCCAGGCCCAGATGCGCAGCTCTTTCCTCCCCCAGGGTAAGCAGGTCAATCTCCCGCCCGAAGAGAAGGAAAACAAGGATTCCGGCAGGGATGATAAAAGCAATGACTTTCAAGAGAGCCGGCTGCAGGGAAGAGAGGTCCCCCATTAGCCAGAAGATAGCTCCCTGTACTCTCTCTGCCCGGACCAGAGAGAAAATAAGGAGGACCAGGGAAGAAAAGATAAAGCTCAGGATTATCCCTCCCAAGATCAGGCCGGCAACAGAAAATCTTCTTCGGGCCACGATAAAATAAATCATCGCGATAGAGAACAAAGAACCCAAAAAAGCCATGGCCGGAACCCAGTAACCTCCTAAACCCAGGACAATGCCCAGGGTAGCCCCCAGAGCCGCTCCCCCGGAAACACCCAGAGTATAGGGTTCCGCCAGGGGATTACGAAGCATTCCCTGAAAGACTACCCCGCAGGAGGCTAACCCGGCGCCTACCAGGAATCCTAAGACAATCCGGGGAATGCGAATTTGCCAGATGATGGTCCGAACAGTTCCTGCCTGGTGAGGATGAAAGAGAGCCTCCATTGTTTCTCTCAAAGGAACCTTGCTTCCCCCAAACATCAGGGAAAAGATGAAAGTGAAAAGTAAGAGTATAAGCAAAATAAGAAATAAGGCTTTTTTCATCGTTCGAAGGCCTCAGGATGGAACCGCCGGGCTACTTCCTCCAATCCTTTAGCAAAGGCTAAAGGGGTGGGACGACTGACCAGGTTGGGATCCACACGATAAATCCTGGCCCTTAGATGGAAGCGGCGCCACTCTTCTTCCTGACGCTTTGCCAATTCCTTACCTCCCGTCGTCAAAATAACCACCTGAGGATTTTCTTTAATAACTGCTTCCCGACTATAACGCGGATATCTGGTTTTAGCTTCATGAGCAATATTTATACCTCCGGCCATGCGGATCAATTCATCAATAAATGTTCCCTTAGCCACGGTAAACAGAGGTTTCGGCCACACCTGCCAGAAGACCCTGACCAAAGGTAAGGGACTAACTTCCTTGCTGACTTTTGTTATTATCCCGGCGGCTTTTCTCACTATCTGTCCGGCCGTCTTCTCCTGACCGACTATCTTTCCCAGGAGTAAAAAATGCTCCTTGATATCGGAAAAACTCCGGCTTTCCCCAAGGACAAAGACTTTTATTCCCAGATGGCGCAACTTACTCATCGTTTGAGACTTGTTTCCTTCTTGGGTGATTAAGACCAAATCGGGATTTAAAGAGACTATCTTTTCTATACTGGGATTCAACATCGTCCCTACTTTTTCCTTCTTCCCGGCTTCCGCAGGGACATCTGCAAAGATTGTTACCCCCACTATTCTTTCCCCCGCTCCTAATAGATAAAGGCTCTCAGTAAGGGAAGGAGCCAGAGAGACAATTCTCTGGGGTGGGGAGGAAAAACTGAAGGAAGTGCCGGTAGCATCTTTCAGCTTCAGGGGAGCAGAAAAGCCCCCCGCCGGCATCAGTAAAAGGACTGCTCCAACAATGGACAAACTAATTAATCTTCTCATTTTCACTACATCTCCTCAAAAAGATCGAGAATAAAACTTCCTAACCTCGGACAAACATTGTTTCTTTAATTTTCACCGCAGAGTTCGCAGAGAACGCAGAGATTGCTAACTTTAAAGATGATTTTTATTTTCTTCCCTGCAAATTTTTAGTCTATGGTCTATAGTCTGCCTTGCTAGAAATACAGACCTTAGACCTTAGACTTTAGACCTTAGACTTTAGACTTTAGACTTTAGACAAAAATATTTTAGTCTGTGGTCTATAGTCTAATATCTATAGTCTGAATAATAGTCTTGTTGCTTTCCGGGTTTCTTTATTCACTCTTTTTTATGCTTTCCTATGCTAAAAAATCCCCAGCCTTCTCTTCAGAGAAAGGACTGAGGATAATTTTACCTACTCGGGCTTCACCGTCCCTTAACAGCGAAGAAAACAGTGAATATATACCCAGGCAGGTCTTCTGACTTCCGGATCAACCTACCGGCCGCACCTTCCCGATCGCCTCAAGCGATCAGTGGTTAATTGCGGCTTTCGTCCCCGGTTACAGCGGCGTGCCCGTGTCCTTTTAATTATCCTCAGGACTTCCCTATTCTCCCGCCGGAAACACGGCAGGCACCTGGGCAGGATTTATTTTCAATTGTAAAGATATTATAAGCTGCTAACTTTTATCTGTCAAACCCTTTTTGCCGAGGGAGATTTTTCGCAAAAAATTGTTTATTTTGAACTCTCGACCAATTTTTCAACAGCAGACACTATCATCAGTTCCGTTTCCCCTCTTGGTTCTTTTGCTTTTTCTATCTTTATTAGATTTTCCTGAATCCATTCTTCAGAGGGTTTCTTATGCTCATTCCTGAACTTTAAAGCTTGAAGACCAACACCGGCCAGATCCGAAAGGTCTCTTGATAATGGTTCAACTTCCTTTAAAATCGGCGAGCGGTTTATAACTATGAGCAACTTTCCATGATTGTTTTTCCATAAATTCAACCAGGATACAATCTCATCTTTCGTTCCCTTGTTTCCGCTCAAATAACTGTTTACCAGTTCCCGGAAATGTCTGGCAACAACAGCATCCGGCCGGGCGGCATCCACCACTCTGGTTAGGGGAGAATAAGATGTATATTCCCGCAAAGAACCGCGTTTGTATCCCTTGACGGGTTCAAGCACATCAACAAGCGTTTTTAATGCTGTTATGTCGTGACTATTGGCCAGACGCCGAAGCATCATCCCGTAATTCTTCTCATGTAGTAATCCTAATTCTTCCAGGCGCAAACTGACGACAGGCAACCGGCGATACATATCATCAACATCTCTGATTGAGCCCGGAGACCACAGACGTTCTGCAATGACAGCCGTGCGTGGCCAGATACGGGAATCTATTGTTTCCGGAGATACAAATTCCCCCCACATGGTTGCTTCGCCGCCAAGAATATATTTCTTTTGTTTTTCAGTCAGCAAGGCCCCTTTCGGAAGCGGATCATTCAGATAAAGATAACTCGCAGGCTGGATAAGATCGATATAGTAGCCATTTGATAGAATTGTCTGATATCCTTTCTGGGCCGCCTTGATCAGGGCTGTTTGTCCCCGCCACGATTGGATAACGATATCTTTCGGCAGTTCCGGTTGAAAGATTTCATCCCAACCTACCATTTTTTTATTATATTTTTGCAAAATTTTGAGGATCCGTTGGTTAAAATATCTTTGCAGAGCATGATTGTCGGGGATGTTATGAGCTTTCATATATGCCTGAATATCCGGATTTGCATTCCATTGCCTACCATTATTCTCATCGCCGCCGATATGAATATATCTGTCCGGAAACAAAGCCGTCATTTCTGCAAAGAATTTATCCAGAAAAACATAGGTTTCCTCCCGCGTGGGATCCATAGTGGGATCTTTAATGCCCCATTTGCGCGCGATTGTATACTTCCGTCCCGGGGCACTGGAAAGCTCCGGATAACCAACGAACCAGCTTGTGGCATGGCCAGGCATATCAAACTCCGGCATGACCCGAATGCCGCGATCTGCAGCGTAGGAAATAATATCTTTAATTTGTTCTTGTGTATAGTAAAACCCATCCGATCCCAATTCATGCAGTTTGGGAAAAGTTTTACATTCCACGCGGAAACCCTGGTCTTCGGTAAGATGCAAATGCAAAACATTCATTTTTACCGCCGCCATGCCGCTAAGATTACGTTTGATAACTTCAACCGGCATAAAATGGCGACCGACATCTATCAGCAATCCCCGCCAGGGAAAACGAGGTGCATCTTTGATCTCAACGGAGGGAAAATAATAACCTTTTTCGTCCGCGTTTAATAATTGGTTAAATGTTGCAAGACCCCTCAGGATACCAATATCAGTTTCAGCAGAAAGCTCAATCTTTTCCGGCGTTATCCTTAACTGATAAGATTCATCTTCATGCAAAATTAATTTACCCTGCCGGTTGCAGGAGATAATAAAATCTGCATCCTGTACATTACCTCCGGGACGAATAAAATCCTGGGAAAAGAAAATCCCGGTTCGGTCGGATAAGCGTCGCAAGGTTCTGGTTACCGCTTTGCCCAGCCGCGCTCCTCCCTTTTTTCCCTGAATCGCAATTGTAAACGAATCCGACAGCCGGAACAGACCGTCCCCACGTGTTATTTGCTTCGGCACCGGCATAAGGTTTAACTCTTCAGTTTCCTCCCTTGCGAAAGTGACGGAACCCATCGTCAGAATGATCACTAAAAGCAACAAAACAGAATAAAAAAGACTCGTCCTGTTCATCTTGTCCTCCTCTTAGTTCGAGGGCACTATTTTTTTACGCATCCCGGAGTTCGATGGATAACACAGTATGCTCCCGGATATCCTCGTCTCCCGGATAAAGAAAGAGCTGGTTTCCTCAAACTCTCTCATAGGGTTGGAATAGCTTATTATATTCATTAAGGGCAAAGCGGTCAGTCATTCCAGCAATATAATCGCAAATTACCCGGGCGGGTGTTGCTTCCTTAAATTTCTCCTGTGTATCCGGGGGCAATTGCAGAGGATAGTCTAAATAAATTTTAAACAATTCGCGGATGAAACGGCGGGCTTTTTCAGTCATTCTTACTACTCTATAGTGATGGTAGAGATGCTCGAGAAGAAATTGCTTAAGTTGCTCATTTTTCCGGGACATCTGCGGACTGAAAGATACAAGAAGAGAAGAAGCTTCCCTCACATCTTTCACAGACCCTACTTGTGCCTGTTCCAGCCGCTTTTCCGTCTCTACAATTACATCGGTTACCTGAAGGTTGATAAGAGCTTTTATCGTCTGATATTTTCTTCTCTCCCGGTCGGAATCAGGAAACTTCTTTTTTATTTCTTGATAGGTTTCCTCCCAAAAGGAACTCTTGCCAAGAACTTCCTCGTTGATCATCTCTGCTGTTAACCCATCATCGAGGTCATGGTTATTGTAAGCAATCTCATCAGCTAAATTAACTGTTTGAGCTTCCAGGGTAGGAAATTTATCCGGTTCGAATTCGGAGAAAGAAGCTTTATCATAAGGAGTAGTATGTTTAATAATGCCCTCCCTCACCTCCCAGCTAAGATTCAATCCTTTGAAACGGGGATTTCTTCTTTCCAGTTGCTCTACAACTCTTAAACTCTGCCAGTTATGCTCAAAACCTCCTTCATCCTCCATCAATTCTCGGAGAGCTTCCTCTCCCGAGTGACCAAAAGGAGTATGTCCTAAATCATGAGCCAAAGCGATAGCTTCCGTTAGGTCCTCATTTAACTTCAAGCTGCGGGCGATGGAACGAGCGATTTGAGCCACTTCAATGGTATGGGTAAGGCGGGTACGATAGTAATCACCTTCGTGATTGACAAAGACTTGTGTTTTATACTCTAAACGGCGAAAAGCAGTGGAATGAACAATGCGATCTCTGTCTCTTTGAAAGACAGAGCGATAGGCATGCTCCTCTTCAGGGTAAACCCGCCCCCAACTGTTCTCGCTCTTCATCGCATAGGAAGCGAGCAGCTCTTCTTCCTGCTTCTCAAGTTCGATTCTGGTTAGCATCTCTATTATTTAGAAGAGGCAAAGTTGATAAGCGAGGCAAGAAAAGGAGGAATGGAAACATTTAAAAGCGGGAGAAGAAGAAGTCCAACAGTCCCCGCCATCAAGACAAGGGAAAGGATAAAGAGAAATTTGAAGAAGGGACTATTCTCCTTTTCTTCCATTTTAAGAGGTACTTCTAATTTGGGATCGGTTAACTTAGGAAAAGTAACCGTTTTCTTTTCTTCTTTTTCTTCTTTTTCTTCTTTTTCTTCTTTTTTTTCTTCTTCTTTCTTTTCTTTTACTCCCCCAGGAGAAACTTCAACGGGCTTCTCCGGTTTTACCGTTGGAGGAATATCTTTCTGAATTGATTCAACCTTCTTAGGTTCTATCCGAAGCGGCTTTTCCTCTTCCAAGAGAGGTTTTTTCTCTTCCGCCTTGTTCTGCTTTTTATCCTCTTGGCTCAAAGGAGTTTCCTCGCCCATATCATTTCTCCTTTATCCCGGATATTATTCATAACGAATAATAAAAATTTGGTTTACGGAGTAAATTTTACCATGTCTTTCTTTCTAATCCCTTTGACTTTAGTTCCCGCTCCTGCTTCCACAACAACAGTCAAATGGTCCATATTCTTTAACACTATTTTTTTAAACAACTTATTATCTCGATATACTGAAAGGACCGGTTCTATATTCCCCAAGCCTTCCTTGCCCAGGTCAATGTTCAAAAATCCCTGGCTGATAACGTCCAATACTTCCCCTTCCATAAAGGTAGAACCGAATATTCCGGTAGCGCCGGGTAAAAGGTTCAGAGTCACCCGATCATTTTTCTTGATTCCTTCTAATAAAGAAGACTCTCCCGGGCTAACACCGGCAATAAAGGTTACATATTGAATCCCCTTCGTATCCAGTTCCCTAACCAATTCCCCTTTTCGATAAATGGAAAGGACCGGATGAAGGCCGGAAACCACGTCTCTATCTAAGGCAAGACTAAGAAAAGGTTTGGCAACAACCAGGACCCTTCCTCCGATCATCTCCTTGGGCAGGATAGAAGGTTGCTTCGGAACTTTAACAACCTTGTTAGCTCTAATATTAGGAGAAGATTCTCTCAGCATCTCCCGCAGGTTCAATATAGCTTGTTGGGCTTCTTTGTACTTATTTTCCAATTCAGTTCTTGTCTTCTTCAAGTCTTCAAATTTATTTTTCCAGGCAATCTTCTCTGCCTTATCCCTCTCTGCTTCTTTCAGGATGTTTGTTATCTTCCGGTTCATTTCTCTTTGTATCTCTTCTTTCAGTCCTCGCTCCTTTTCAATTTCTTTCTTCAGAGTTGCGTTCTCTTCCTCAATCTTGACTAACGCACTACTCTTCTCTTGCAAAGTTATATTCAATCCTTCTATCTTTTTCTGGCCTTCTTCAATGTTCCCGATTAGCTTGAAGGCAGAGATAACCGCCCCGATACTAAAGAGAAAAAACACTATTACTCCTACTTTTCCTATCTTGCTCACTTTGATTCCCTCCTATTTTAAATTCATTTTAACATAACCTTTTCCTGCTGTCAAGAAAACTGATCATTACCCTCTGTCAGCCCCCTAAAAACGAACCAAATCTTCGAATTCCCGGTATCTTTTTTCAACGTCTTTCCTGGTAACCGTCTTCAGACAGTCGAGGCTGAAACCCTCTACAGTAAAAGAAGCCATAATCGAACCGTATATGACGGCCTTTCTTAAACTCTCCTCATCCCTGCGACCACTTTCAGCTAAATAACCGAGGAACCCGCCGGCAAAACTATCTCCCGCTCCGGTGGGGTCACAAAGGGATTCTACCGGATAGGCCGGAGCAGCAAAATAATCGCTTTCAGAAAAGAGAAGCACTCCGTGTTCACCCTTCTTAATAATAGCTATTTTCGGACCATAAGACAAAATGGCTCGGCCTGCCCTGACCAGGTTTTCTTCCTCCGTAAGCATTCTGGCTTCGGAATCGTTAAGGATAAAAGCATCCACCCCGGTCAGCATTTGCAGGAGATCATTTCTCTTCTTTTCTATCCAGATATTCATAGTATCCCCGGCAATAAGCTGAGAATTAGTAAGCTGTTTTAAAATTTCCAAGTGCAGGCTCGGGTCTATATTAGCCAAAAAGACATAGTCGGAAGAACGATAATCTTGGATCAGCCGGGGATGGAAATCTTCAAAGACGTTAAGACAAAGGGAAAGAGTTTCTCTCTCGTTAGGATCTACCCCATAGCGTCCTTCCCAACGGAAAGTTTTTCCTTCCCTTGTCTCTAATCCTCTTAAGTCTATTGATCGTTCCTTGAGCAAATTAAGATAATCCTCAGGAAAATCGCCTCCCACAATGGCGACTAAGTTCACCTTTGTAAAATAACTGGCAGCTATGGAAAAATAGGTAGCCGAACCTCCCA
>JAADIA010000013.1 GCA_013151555.1 Nitrospirota bacterium
TCCAGGGGAAGGATGTGCATCAGGTAACCAGGGTCGTGGGATATTATTCAAGGGTAGAGAACTGGAATAAGAGCAAGCTGGGGGAATTGGAAGGCAGGCATGAGGGAAATTATCAGATAAAGTAGAAAGGGAAGCAAAAAAAGTAGCCCCTTGCGGAAGGAGAGAGGAATGTGTCGGACTTCGCGGGCCTTTATAATGCCCTCCGGCCGATCGGCGTTGCTTTTAAGGAGAAAGTAAGATGAGCCGGAAAGTTTTTCACAAAATTAGTTATGGTCTGTATGTTATTGGTTCGAAAAAAGGCAAGAAATTCAATGGGCAGATTGCTAACACCGTATTTCAGATAACCTCGGAGCCTCCAACAATAGCAGTGAGCATATGCAAGCAAAATCTGACGCATGAATTTATCCAGGAAAGCAAGGTTTTTAGTATCTCAATTTTATCACGAGAGACACCGATGCGGTTCATCGGGCATTTTGGCTTCAAATGCGGAAGGGATCTGGACAAATTCAAAGAAGTCGAGCACAAGGTTGGGCTGTCCGGAGTGCCTATCGTCCTGGAGAATGCTATAGGCTGCTTAGAAGTTGAAGTCACCGGCAGTGTAGATGCCGGAACTCATACTGTTTTTATTGGAAAGGTAGTTTATACCGAAATCATTAACGATGAGGAGCCGATGACCTATGCTTGCTATCACGAAGTAAAGGGGGGCAAGGCTCCAAAAACAGCTCCGACATATATTAACGGGGAAAAATAAAAGAGGAGGTGGTAAACGATGGCTGATTTAATCAATGAGGTAAAGTTGGGATGTGCCAAGGGAACCGGGGTGGAAGAAGCGGTAAATCGTAATTTTTCCGGGGAGACTCAGGAAGTGGGTCTTTACCTGGCTATGTCCAGGCAGGCCCAGAGGGAAGGATATCCGGAGATAGCTGCGGCTTTGGAGTCGATTGCTCTGGATGAAGCCTGGCATGCGGCTCATTTCGCTGAGCTTAATGGCAAGATTTCGGCAAGTACCAAGGAGAATCTCCAAAATATGCTGGCCGGAGAACAAGGAGCTAATAAGGGCAAAAGGGAGGCTGCTCTTAAAGCCAAAGAGGAAGGATGCGACCCGGGGCATGATTTTTTTGACGAATCTTCCCGCGATGAAGGCAGACATGCTCAAGCCCTGGAAGGGTTGCTGAAAAGATATTTCTGATTCTGTCCTTTTTCTAAGCATGGTGATTAAAAAGGGTCAGAAGATGTTGGGGATGAGGGTAAGGCAATGATTTAAAGAGTCGGAAAAGATGTTGTAGTTAAGAGTTTGTTTATAAACTGCTTAGGTAAATCCTGAGCAGTTTTTTTTGTTATCGGGGAGAAGCTGGCACGCTATTTGCATAGTTGAAGGTATGGAAGCCTGCGTTTCTGGAGAAGAAGGGAGGCTTTTTTCGTTTTTTAGGGATGAGGATTCAAAGAGGAGGAGGAAAATGAGACAGATAGCAATATATGGTAAAGGTGGGATCGGGAAATCTACCACCATGCAGAATACCGTAGCGGCTTTGACGGAGTTAGGTAAACATATTTTGGTTGTGGGATGTGACCCGAAGGCGGATTCCACCCGACTCTTGCTGCATGGTCTGGCCCAGAAGACGGTGTTGGATACTTTGCGTGAGGAAGGAGAAGACGTAGAGTTAGATATTATTATAAAAGAAGGATTTGGCGGTGTGCGTTGTGTGGAATCGGGTGGTCCGGAACCCGGAGTGGGATGTGCCGGGAGGGGAATTATTACGGCTATCAATCTTTTGGAGAGTTTGGGGGCTTATACGGAAGACCTGGATTTCATTTTTTATGATGTCCTGGGAGACGTAGTTTGCGGGGGGTTCGCCATGCCTATACGTGAAGGTAAGGCGCGGGAGATTTATATTGTTGCTTCCGGAGAGATGATGGCCCTTTACGCGGCCAATAACATTTGTAAGGGGATTAAAAAGTTTGCCTCGGGGGGAGCCCGGTTGGGAGGAATCATCTGTAATTCCAGAAAAGTAAATAATGAGTTGGAACTATTAACTGCTTTTGCCGGGAAATTAGGCAGTCAGCTGGTCCAGTTTATTCCCCGCGATAATGTTGTCCAGAGGGCGGAGATAAATAAGAAGACGGTTATTGATTATGATCCCCGGGAAAAGCAGGCTGAAGTTTATCGGGATTTGGCTAATAACATTCTTGGCAATGAAAAATTTGTTGTTCCCAACCCTCTGCAGGAGGAGGAACTGGAGTCATTGTTAATGGAATTCGGCTTAGTGGGAGTTTAAATAAGTTGCGGACGCTGTCATGGTATCGGAGGAACATAAATCTTTTAGCTGAATTTGCCCCTCGCTTAAACAAGCTAAAATTCTCCACGATAATTTTAGCTTCAGCTTCGGGATAATTCGCATGTTCAAAGAAGAAGTTCAGCCGGAGATTAGTTTACGCAAATCTCTGATTTCCGTAAACTAAGTGCTCATTAGGAGGATGAAAATGGCCAGAATGGTAATGGTCCGGGCAATTGTGAGACCGGAAAAGGTGGATACGATTTTGATGGAGTTGTTTGAAGCAGGATTTCCTGCGGTAACCAAGATTGATGTCAGCGGTCGGGGAAAACAGCGGGGAGTGAAGGTGGGGGAAGTGTGTTATAACGAACTTCCCAAGGAGTTATTGTTGATCGTGACTGAGGAGAAAGATAAAGATTTTATTGTCAGCACTATCATCAAGTATGCCAAGACCGGGGAGGGAACTTTTGGAGATGGGAAGATCTTTGTTAATCCGGTAGATGAGGTTTATACCATCAGTAGCGGTACGAGGGAATTTCCCCTGCGGGAAGAAGAGGAGGCGGGGGAGAACTCATGAAAGAGATCATGGCGATTATTAGACAGGAGAGGATTAATAAGACTAAAGAAGAGTTGGTTAAGGCCGGTTTTTCATCTCTCACAGCCCGAAAAGTTTTGGGAAGAGGCCGGATGTTTGTGGATTATGACCTCATGGAAGAGACCGATGGAAAAGCTATCGGTCTTTCCCGGGGGACGCGGCTTATGCCCAAGAGAATTATTAATGTGATCGTTAAAGACAATGAGGTGGAAGAAATTACCCGGGTTATTATCAAGGTAAACCGGACTGATAATAAAGGGGACGGAAAGATTTTCGTTTTACCGATAGACGGGGCTTACCGGGTGAGAGACGGGAAAAAGGGCAATGAGGTATTGTGAGGGGAAGTAATGGAACCTATAAAACAGGCAGCAAGGGTGGACCGGGAGGTCGGGAAAAAGGCAGTTAAAGAAATATTGTCGGCCTACCCGGCGAAAGTAGCGAAAAATAGAAGTACTCATATCGTAGTAAAAGGAAAAAATAAGGGTCAGAAAATCGCCGCTAATACCAGAACTATTCCCGGCATTATTACGAACAGAGGTTGTTGTTATGCCGGGTGTAAGGGGGTGGTTATCGGACCGATAAAGGATATGGTCCATATTACCCATGGACCGATAGGCTGTGGTTATTATAGCTGGGCTACGAGACGTAATCAGGGAATGACGGCGAATAAGAAGCAAATGTTTCTTCCTTACTCTTTTTCTACGGATATGCAGGATAGCGATATCGTCTTCGGCGGGGAGAAAAAACTGGAGTTAGCGGTAAAAGAGGCTTATGAGCTTTTTAAGCCCAAGGCTATCTCTATAAGCGCTACTTGTCCGGTAGGGCTTATTGGTGATGATGTCCAGGCTGTAGCCGGACGGATGCAGAAAGAGCTCGGGATTACCGTGATTGCCATGAATTGTGAAGGGTATAAAGGCGTTAGTCAATCGGCCGGGCACCATATTGCTAATAATAAACTCTTTCAGGAAGTTATCGGTACCGAGGACCGGGAATATAAAAATCCTTTTACCATTAACTTGCTGGGAGAGTATAACATCGGCGGGGACGGCTGGGAGATTAAAAGAATATTGGAAGAGCTCGGGTATGAAGTGGTTTCTTTTCTCACGGGAGATGCCGGGGTGGATGATATCCGCCGGGCCCATAATGCAAAGTTAAATCTTGTCCAGTGCCATCGTTCCATTAATTATATGGCAGAAATGATGAAAAAGAAATACGGCATTCCCTGGTTGAAAGTGAATTTTATCGGAGTGAACAATACCTCCCGGACGTTAAGGGATGTAGCAAAATTTTTCGGGGCTCAGGAGTTGATAAAGAGAACGGAAGAGGTTATCGAACGGGAGAGGAAAGAGATAGAACCGGTAATTGATACGTTCAGGAAAGGCATTAAGGGCCGGACCGTCATGTTATTTGTGGGGGGATCCCGGAGTCATCATTATCAGGATATATTTTATGAGTTGGGAGTGGAGACGGTTATGTCCGGTTATGAGTTCGCCCACAGGGATGATTATGAAGGGAGAAGAGTTTTACCGGAAATAAAGCCTGATGCCGATAGTAAAAATATTGAAGAGCTTAATGTTCAGCCTGACCCGGAGAAGTATCGTCCGGTAGATGGAGAAAAGATTGCCGGACTTCAACAAAAAGGGGTGCCGGTTAATGATTATGCGGGTCTCTATCCGTCCTTGCCTGAAGGAGCATTGATGATAGACGACCTTAATCATTATGAAACGGAAAAACTTATAGAGCGTCTAAAACCGGACCTGTTCTGTTCCGGGATTAAGGACAAGTATGTAGTGCAGAAGATGGGTATTCCCTCTAAACAATTGCATTCTTATGATTATTCCGGTCCTTATGCCGGGTTTCGGGGAGCGGTCATCTTTGCCCGCGATATTTACCAGGCGTTTAATAGTCCCAGCTGGAGATATATTAAACCTCCCTGGGAGACAGAACCTGAAATAGTGGCTACTTTAACGGAAAAAGAGAAGAGAGGTGGTAAAAATGCTGGAGGCAACCCCAAAAGAGATAATCCCCAGAAAAGCTCTCCGGATTAATCCGGCAAAGACGTGTCAACCTATTGGAGCAATGTATGCAGCTTTGGGGATACATAGATGTCTTCCGCACAGTCATGGTTCTCAGGGATGCGCTTCTTATCACCGGATGCATCTAACGCGGCATTTCCGGGATCCGGTCATGGCTTCTACCAGTTCGTTTACGGAAGGGGCCTCTGTTTTCGGCGGGAGTTCAAATTTGAGGCAGGCTATAAAGAATATATTCCATATCTATAATCCGGATGTGGTGGCTATTCATACCACCTGTTTATCGGAAACTATTGGTGATGATGTTCCCAGTATTATCAGGAGTGCTCAGGAGTTAATCCCGGAGGGAAAACACGTTATTCATGCCAATACTCCCAGTTATGTAGGTAGTCATATTACCGGTTTTGCTAATATGACGGTAGGGATGGTAAGGTGTTTGGCAAAGAAAAATAATGCAGATATTTCCTGCCGCATTAATATCATTCCCGGTTTTGTCGAGCCCGGGGATATCAGAGAAATAAAAAGACTGGTCCGTCTCCTGGAAATTCCGGGTAATATTTTTCCTGATACCTCAGATGTGTTGGATTCGCCGATGACCGGAAGATTGAATTTCTATCCTGAGGGCGGAGCGAGGGTGGAGACTATAGAAGCTTCCGGTTCAGCGGAAGCTACGGTTAGTTTAGGTTCTTTTTCTTCCTTGCCGGCGGCCCTGGAATTGAATGTAAGATACGGAGTAGAAGTGGTTTCTCTTAAGGTTCCCATTGGCATTGAAGCTACCGATAGGTTCGTAATGAGATTGCTGGCTCTCTCCGGCCGGAAGACGCCTCCGGTTGAGTTGGCAAAAGAGAGAGGGCGTCTGGTAGATTTGATGACCGATACCTGTTATCAGTATCAAGGTAAGCGGGTGGCTTTGTTCGGAGATCCTGATCTGGTAATCCCGATGACGGAATTTCTCCTGAGCTTGGGGATGCAGCCGGTTTACTGTCTGACGGGGACGCCGGGAAGAAAATTTGTTGAGGAGATTAAAAGAATTTGTGATAGGAGAGTTCCCGATCTCCGGGTAGAAGCCGGCGCAGATTTGTTCTTGCTTCACCAATGGATAAAAAATGAAAAGGTGGACTTAATCATCGGGAATACCTATGGAAAATATATCTCTAAGGCAGAGGGTATTCCCCTGGTGAGATACGGATTTCCTATTTTAGATAGAATTGCTTATCCTTATTTTCCCAATGTCGGTTATGGGGGCGCAATGAGGTTGCTCGAGAAGATTTCTACCGCGTTGTTAGACAAACAGGATGCCGAGGCGTCTGATGAACAGTTTGAGTTGGTGATGTAGGGGAACAGAGGATAGAGTAAGATAGAAGACAGAAGACAGAAAACAGAGGACAGAAGACAGAAGATAGAGGACAGAGAATAGAGGGCAGAAAATCTGACATCTAATTTCTGTATTTATATGGATATTCTAAGCGAAAGAAAAGCGTTTGTGAAAAGAAAGAGAGCCGACTCGGGGTTAGCGCTTGACTGCGAGAAGGCTAGTCTTCCCGGAGCGGTAAGCCAGCGGGCTTGTGTGTTCTGTGGGGCAAGAGTTGTCCTTAACCCTATTACCGATGCCTTGCATCTGATTCATGGACCGATTGGTTGTGCCAGTTATACCTGGGATATCAGGGGCAGTCTGTCCAGCGAGTCGGAAATCTACCGTCATAGTTTTTCTACGGATATGCGGGAAAAAGACGTTATCTTTGGGGGAGAGAAAAAACTGGAAAAGGCCCTGGAAGAGTTAATAAATAAATTTCAACCCCGGGCGGTGTTTGTGTTTTCGACCTGTATTGTGGGGATTATCGGCGATGATTTAGAGGCCGTGTGTAAAGCGGCAGAGAGGAAATTCGGTCTTCCCGTTATTCCGGTCCAGTCCAGCGGGTTTGAAGGAACCAAGTCTTCCGGGTACCGGGCGGCGGGAGATGCCATCTTCCGGTTAATATGTAAAGGGCAAGCTTTCCGGAGCGAAAAAGAAGAAAAGATTCCTTTTAGTGTTAATATGCTGGGCGATTTCAATTTGGCAGCGGAACTATGGATAGTTAAAGATTATTTAAAGAGAATAGGGATTAAGGTCATTGCTACGATGACCGGGGATGGCAAAGTTAAGGATATTCAGGATGCTCCTTGTGCCCGGCTGAATATTTTACAGTGTGCCGGCTCCATGGGATATTTAGCCCGGAGATTAAAGGAAGAGTTGGATATCCCTTTTATGAAAATAAGTTTTTTCGGGGAGTTGGATACTATTAATTCTTTAAGGGCTATTGCGGGTTTTTTTGAAGACCGGAGGATAAGGGAAAATACCGAGCGTCTTATTAGAGAAGAATCGTCCCGCTATAGTTCACGCATAGAAAAATATAAAAAAGGTATAGAAGGCAAAAGAATCGCTATCTACGTAGGCGGAGCATTTAAAGCCAAGTCGCTGATAAAATCTTTCCGTGCTTTAGATGCTGAAGTAGTGTTTGTGGGCACCCAGACAGGTAACCGCGATGATTATGAGGAGATTTCAGCCATGACAAATCCGGGTACTATCATTGCCGATGATACCAATCCGGTAGAGTTGGCTAAGTGTCTTGGCGAGCAGAAGGCGGATTTGCTGGTAGGGGGAGTAAAGGAAAGATATTTAGCTTATAAATTAGGGATAGGTTTTTGCGATCATAACCACGAACGCAAGTATCCCTTAGCGGGTTTTGTCGGGGATCTGGAATTTACCCGGGAAATTTATACTTCTATTCAAAGTCCGGTTTGGAAAATATTGAAAAGGGAGAAAGATGCCGGAACATTACGCTACTGTTAATCCCTGTTATCACTGTATGCCCCTGGGAGCTATCTTTGCGGCTAAGGGTTTTGAAAAAACCCTTACTCTGTTGCATGGCTCCCAGGGATGTGCTACTTATATGCGCCGTCATCTGGCCCGGCATTTCCATGAACCCGTGGATGTGGTCTCTTCGTCGTTAAATGAAAAGGATGCCATCTACGGCGGAGAAGAAAATTTAAAAAAGGCTTTGAGGAATACTTGCAAACAATACAACCTGCAAATGATTATTGTTGCCAGCACTTGTTTGTCCGAGACTATAGGCGATGATATCGGGGCGGTAATTAAAGATGTAGAGAAGGGTGTGCCGGGAATGGCTATTCCTTTGGTAAGTGTTTCTACTCCCAGTTACCAGGGAAGTTTTTCCCGGGGGTACTGGAAAACAATCAAAGCGGCGCTGGAAAAATTGTCTGGCAAATCCTCCCCTTGCGCCCAAGAGGGGGACAAGGGAAGGGTGGAAAAACCTTTTATCAATATTATTCCCGGATTAGTTACTCCTCAGGATTTGCGGTGGTTTCTCCGCTTAGGAGAACTGTTGGGGATTGATTTTCATCTTCTCGGTAACTACGCGAATACTTTTGATGCTCCCTGGGAGACTTCTTTTAAACTTATGCCTGAGGGAGGTTCTCCGATCAGTTATTTAAGAGAGGCCGGGGCTGCTTTAGCCACCATTGAATTTTCCGTAGTTCATCCTGAAGCAGATTCTCCGGCGGTATTCCTCCAGCAGAAATTTGACGTGCCGGCGTTCAGGATGCCGTATCCGGTGGGATTGGATGCGGTGGATAAGTTTATGAAGGTGTTAACTACATTCAGAGGAGAAAAGATACCGGGGGAGATTACTGAGAATAGGGGAAGACTGCTTGATGCTATGGCCGATGCCCATAAGGTGCTTTTTGCTAAGAAGGCAGTCCTTTTTGGAGAGAGCGAATATGTGTTTAGTGTCTATAGAACTCTCCGGGAATGGGGAATGGAATGCCCGGCCTTGGTTTATGGAGAAAGAGAGAGCTTGTTGAAAGAAGAGATAAAGGAAAAGGGAATTACTTTTATTGATAGTGGAAGCATGTTTGAGCTGAAGGAGTGGATTAACTGTAATGAAGTGGATTTGCTTTTAGGTTCCAGCGTGGGTGCTTCTCTGTCTTTGGAATTCGGATTGCCGCTTCTGCGCCGGGGGTTTCCCATCCATGACCGTTTTGGGGCGGGAAGGGTTCTCACGGTTGGGTATGAAGGAACTCTGTCTTTGATAGATGATACTGCGAATATGTTTGCGGCGGAAATTCATGCATCGTTTAGAAGAAAGTTGAAAGAGAGTTACCTATGGAAGGTTTAGAAAAAGTTGCTCATCCCTGCTTTTCTATAGAGGCAGCTCATAAATTTGTGCGTCTGCACCTGCCGGTAGCTCCGGAATGTAATATAAAGTGTTCTTACTGCCACCGCAAGTTTGATTGTGTCAATGAGAACCGACCGGGAGTAACCAGCTCTGTTCTTTCTCCCGAGGAGGCTCTGGAAAAGGTGAAGGTGGTCATAAAGAAGTTCCCCAACTTAAAGATTGTCGGTATTGCCGGGCCCGGGGATGCCCTGGCTAATAGTGGAGCCACTTTTAAGACTTTACGGCTCATCCGGGCATATAATAAGGAAATAGAATTTTGCTTTTCCACGAACGGGGTTGACTTAGTCAAGTATTTGCCTGAGATTCAAGACGGGGGGGTAAAGTATATTACCATTACTATTAACTCCCGGAAAGTAGAGGTGGCCAGGACTCTGTATAAATGGGCCCGGAAGGGAGATGTATTCCTTAAAGGAGCTAACGCTGCCAAATTTATTCTCCAAAGACAGGAAGAAGCTCTGGAGGCTTTGCAAGGGACGGGTATTCATTTAAAAATAAATACTCTTTATATTCCGGGAGTAAATGATTTTGAAACGGAAAGTATTGTGCGTTTTGTAAAGGGTAAAGGAGCGGAGATAGTGAATATCATGCCCTTTATTCCTACGCCGGGAACCTATTTTGAGAATTTTCCTATGGTGAGCAGAAAAACCCTTAATTATGTTCAGCAGGAAATGTCTTCCATTTTGCCTCAGATGTGGCATTGTCGGCAATGTCGGGCGGATGCGGTAGGAAATGTTTTGAACGAGAAGCCTTTTTTTACAGAAAAAGAGGGGGGAGAAGGTTTATTATCCCCGGGGGAAAGGGGAAAGGAGGAAGCGAGCCCTCCGGATAAGGGAATTATTCGCTTTGCCGTGACCTCAAAAAACGGCTATGTTGTTGACCAGCATTTTGGACATGCCTTAGACTTGCTTATCTATGATGCTTCGGCAGCAGCGATAAAGTTTATCGAACGCAGACGGATTGATAAGTACTGTTTAGGGGAAAGCTGCGAGGACCCGGAAGAAAAAATGAAATTAGTTAAAGGAAAACTTTCCGATTGTCAAGGGCTCCTGGTTATGCGGATCGGGGATGTGCCGAGGAGAAGTTTGGAAAAAACAGGTCTTTATATAAAGATAACCTATAACAAGATAGAAGATGCTATCCGGGAAGATTACAAGATTTTGAATGAATCCGGACTTAGGGAATGAGCGAAGTGAGTGAACAAACAACCGGGAGGCCTTCTGTCCTTTTTTTGAGCAGGGTGATTAAAAATGGGCGGGAGATGTTGCCGGTAAGGAGGAAGGGATAAGTTAGAGAGCCGGAAATAAAAGTATCGTTAAGAGATTGCTCGTGAATTGTTTAGATAAATCTTGAGCAGTTTTTTTTATTATCGGGGATGGGCTGGCACGCTATTTGCAAGAGATAGCTTATGAAACCGGAAGATGTCATCTTCAGCATAGCTGAGAGGTTCCCCGAAATGGTGCTTCCGGTAAAAATCCTGACATGCCTCGGGAGGTATGTTGATTCGTAGTTTATTTTTGGGCCGGGAAGAAAGTGAAAGGAGGAAAAAATGTTATTGAAGTTAGGAAAAATAAGTTTGTTAATCGCAGTTTTGTTGGGAGGAATTGCCGGGTTGGCCTTTGCCGAGGAACCAACGGTAGCGAGCAATGCCGCGGCTGCATCGAGCAATGCCGTGGCTATCGATACCGTCTGGGTTATGTTGACGGCGTTCTTAGTATTTTTTATGCAGGCAGGGTTTGCCATGTTGGAGGCCGGGTTTGTCCGTGCCAAGAATGTGGCTAATGTCCTGATGAAGAACCTGATGGATTTTTCTTTCGCCAGCATCATTTACTGGGCGGTAGGATTTGCCATTATGTTTGGGGCGGGAAATGCTCTCTTCGGGACCAGCGGCTGGTTTCTCAAGGATAGTGGCGGTACTTTTGCTTCCCTGAGTTGGACGCACGTTCCCCTGGCCGCGAAGTACTTTTTCCAGATGGTCTTCGCTGCCACTGCTGCCACCATTGTTTCAGGAGCCATGGCCGGAAGGACAAAGTTTATTTCCTATATCCTTTACAGCATTGGGATTACCGCCTTTATCTACCCTGTGGTGGGTCACTGGATCTGGGGTGGCGGCTGGCTGGCAAACCTGGGATTTTGGGATTTTGCCGGCTCTACCGTAGTTCATTCCGTAGGGGGGTGGGTGGCCTTAGCCGGGGCGATAATGTTGGGACCGAGAATTGGAAAATATTCCTCCAATGGCTCGTCAAAAGCTATTCCCGGACACAGTATTTCTTTGGCCATGTTAGGAGTAATCATTCTTTGGTTCGGTTGGTTTGGTTTTAATCCGGGGAGCACGATGGCGGCAGTTCCGGAAATTGCTCATATTGCCACTACGACAGTGTTAGCCGGTGCCGCCGGGGTAGTCGGGGCAGTAATGATTGCCTGGATAATATTCAAGAAGCCGGATGTGACTATGGGAATAAACGGTGTGGTTGCGGGGTTGGTGGCCATAACTGCTCCTACGGCGTTTGTCTCTCCGGGAAGTGCGGTGATAATCGGCTTTTTAAGCGGGATCCTCGTAGTTTTGGCGGTAGTTTTTATTGACCGGGTGTTGCATGTGGATGACCCGGTAGGGTGTATTGCCGGACATGCTGCTTGCGGTGTCTGGGGGACCTTTGCTTTAGGTCTTTTTGCCCAGGATAAGTTCTCCCCGGGAACAACCGGTGACGGGCTTTTCTTTGGCGGAGGATGGAAGCTTTTAGGGGCTCAGTCTCTTGGGATAGTAAGTGTGGCGGTCTATAGCCTTCTGGCAGGATTTTTACTTTTCTATGTCATCAAAAAGATTGTTGGACTGCGAGTTTCCCGAGACGAAGAATTGAAGGGCTTGGATATCGGCGAGCATGGAATGGAAGCCTATAACGGTTTCCAGATATTTACCACGGAATAAAGGCAGATGACAGAAAACAGAGGACAGATGGCAGAGGGCAGAATATATAAAAATCTGACTTCTGCCATTCTGCCCACTTTAAAATGGAGGTGGAGAAATGAAACTCATCGTAGCTATGATTCAACCCCATAAGTTGCCGGATGTGAAAAAAGCTCTCTTTGAAGCCGAGGTACACAAGATGACCGTTACCAATGCTTTAGGATGCGGGCAGCAAAGAGGATACACAGAGACGTACCGGGGAGTGGAAGAAGAGATCAATTTACTTAAAAAGGTAAGGTTAGAGATTGCCGTCAATGAGGAATTCGTGGAACCTACTCTTGCGGCTATTATCAAGGGAGCCCGCACGGGCAAGATCGGTGATGGTAAGATATTCGTTCTTGACCTGTCCAAATGTATAAGGATCAGAACCGGAGAGAGCGGAGAAGCGGCTGTAGGATAAACCGGGTTGCCGGGATTGAAGTGGGTTGAAGGCCGTTGGGAGATGTTTTTTAAGCAGGCTGCCTAAAAAGTGAGCAGGGGGGTTAAGCTTTTGATTTCCTTGGACTTACTTGAGGAAGGGGGAGTTTTTTGTCCTCAGGCTGCTTAAATCATGAGCATATAGGAGAAAAAGTAAAAGCCGGAGGTGCGAATTAAAGAAAGGTTTTTAACCTCCGGTTAGGGAACTGTTTAAATTAAAAAAAGATCGATTTCTTTATTATCCCAGGGGAACCTGGCACAGAAGTTGCTTATTATAGCGGTTATGGAGGTGCGGAGAAAAAAATAGGGGTTCATTTAAAATTGGAACAGCTCCGGGAAATTTGTGAGAATTTCCCGGGATAAAGACCCTGAAATCGCCAAGCGATTCTTTTAGGAATCCGGACTGTGCCCCACAATCTTTGAGGAAAAACATAAGGAGTTAGAGAATGGGAATAGCCGATTTAGTTAGGGGCTTAGATACTGTCTGGGTTTTGGTTACTGCCTTCTTAGTCTTCTTTATGCAGGCGGGGTTCGGAATGCTGGAGGCGGGATTAATTCGGGCCAAGAATACCTGTAACATTCTCACCAAGAATTTTCTCGATTTTTGCATGGCCTCCCTGGGATTTTTTATTTTCGGTTATGCCATCATGTACGGGGTGGGTAATCCTCTCTTTGGAACGACGGGGTGGTTCCTGCTCGGGGCAAAATCGGGATCCCATGTCCCTCTTTATGCTTTCTGGTTGTTCCAGGCGGTCTTTTCCGCCACGGCGGCCACCATCGTGGCCGGGGGAATGGCCGAGAGAATGAAATTTCCTGCCTACCTTATCTACTCTTTCCTCATCTCGGCGTTTATTTATCCTATTGTCGGGCATTGGGCCTGGGGGGGAGGTTGGTTGGCTAAATTAGGGTTTACCGACTTTGCCGGTTCCACGGTCGTTCATGTTACCGGCGGTTCGGCAGCTTTTATTGGAACTATTATTCTCGGGCCGAGGATAGGTAAATATGCCCGGGATGGTTCACCCCGGGTAATAGCCGGACATTCCATCCCCCTGGCTTCCCTGGGGGTCTTAATTCTTTGGTTCGGCTGGTTCGGGTTCAATCCCGGTTCTACCCTCAGCGTTGGCAATGGAAATCTTATTGCCCGGATAGCCATCAATACTAATTTAGCTGCGGCTGCCGGGGCAATAGTGGCTATGGTGGTTGTCTGGATCAAGTTTGGAAAACCGGATCTCTCCATGGCGATGAACGGCGCTTTAGCGGGTTTGGTAGCTATCACGGCTCCCTGTGCCTTTGTTTCTCCCGGAGCGGCTATCGCCATCGGTGCTGTGGGTGGGGTTCTTATCGTCTTTGGGATTATTCTACTGGATAAGATTCATGTCGATGACCCGGTGGGAGCCGTTGCCGTGCATGGAATAGGAGGTATCTGGGGGACCCTATCTTTGGGCATTTTTGGCCAGAAAGCTTTGGGATTACCCCGGGATGGTCTTTTTCAGGGAGGAGGGTTTGCTCAACTGGGAGTTCAAGCTCTGGGAACTTTTGCTGTGGCTCTCTTCGTCATTGGAGCCATGGCCCTTGTCTTTAAGCTTATCCAGGCTGTTGTAGGGTTAAGGGTTTCCCGGGAAGAAGAGTTGCGGGGATTGGATATCGGCGAACATGGAATGGAAGCTTATAGCGGATTCCAGATATTTATTACTGAGTAAGGTCAAAAATATGAAAAAAATAAAAAATCTTGTTTTTTGCATAGAATTATGATAACGTAAAATGTAAATAGGGGATTAGCAATGGGTGAGAGATACTCCTCAAATTTTCGGGTTATGAGGAAGAATCTCAAGGGGTGAAACAAGGAGGAGTGTAATTATGAAGGCGGAAGAGGTACTGAAGTTAGTCAAGGATAAGGATGTTAAATTTATTCGGTTATGGTTTACGGACATCCTTGGGCAGGTGAAGAGTTTTTCTATAACTGATGCGGAGTTAGAGGGTGCTCTGAAGAACGGTATGGGTTTTGATGGTTCCTCGATTACCGGTTACCAGAATATCGAGGAGAGCGATATGATTGCTCTGCCCGACCCCAGTACGTTTCGGATCCTTCCCTGGCGTCCTCAGGAGAAAGCCGTTGGCCGGATGATCTGTGATGTTCTTACTCCGGACAGGAAACCTTATGAGGGGGATCCTCGCTATGTATTCAAGAGGGCTGTTAAACGGGCTAACGATTTAGGGTTCGACCATTTTTATCTTGGTCCGGAACTGGAGTTTTTCTATTTTAAAAATTCTGAGTCAACGGAAGTTCTGGATAAGGGAGGATATTTTGATTTAACCACTCTTGATGTAGCTTCCGATTTGCGGAGAGATACTGTCTTTGCCCTTGAGGAGATGGGTATTAACATCGAGTATAGCCATCACGAAGTCGGGCCCAGTCAGCATGAGATTGACATGAGGTACACCGATGCTCTGAAGATGGCTGATGATGTGATAACCTATCGGGTGGTGGTAAAAGAGATAGCCCAGAAACACGGAGCATATGCTACCTTTATGCCAAAACCTCTCTTTGGTGAGAACGGTAGTGGCATGCATACTCACCAGTCGCTCTTCAAAGGCGATAAAAATGCCTTTTTCTCTGAGAGCGATGAAGCCAATTTGAGCGATACGGCCAAAAAGTTTATTGCCGGGCAACTCCGTCATGCTAAGGAGATGAGTTCTATCTTTGCCCAATGGGTGAATTCTTATAAGAGGTTGGTTCCCGGTTATGAAGCCCCTGTTTATATTGCCTGGTCAAGGCGAAACCGTTCTGCTTTAATCAGGGTTCCGGAATATCATCCCGGTAAGGCAAACGCCACGCGAGCAGAATTTCGGTCGCCTGATCCAGCTTGTAATCCCTATCTTACCTTTGCAGTAATGCTGCATGCCGGGTTGGATGGTATTGAGAAGAAATATGATTTGCCGGGGTCTGTTGAAGAGAACCTTTACCATCTTACTTCCGAGGAAAGAAAGGAAATGGGGGTAGAATCTCTGCCGGATAGTCTCGGAGAAGCTATTGCTGTGACTGCCAAAAGCGAGTTGGTCAGGAAGGCTCTCGGGGAACATGTATTTACTCGATTCATAGCTTTGAAGAAGAAGGAATGGGAGAAATATCGGATCCAGGTAACCAGGCATGAACTCGACGAGTATCTGTCCATTCTCTAAATATTTAAAGAAAAGGCACAGAGGCACAGAGGCACAAAGTTAAAAAAAGCTAAAAACTGTAAGTAGTAGCTATTATATCTTTCCTTTGCGTCTCTGTGCTTTAGCATCTGTGTACCTGCCGCATCTCTAAGTGGGTTGAATCCATTGCTGCAGAAGCCGGGAATTGAGAAATGGGATTGAGAAACTTGAGGGTAGGAATGGCTCAAATAAATCCTACCGTGGGAGATCTGGGGGGAAATGCAGAGAAGATTGTCAGTTATATAAGTCAGGCTAAAAAGCAGAAGATAGACCTTCTTACTTTTCCGGAACTGAGCCTCCCGGGGTATCCGCCGGAAGATTTGTTACTCAAACCCAGCTTTCTTAAGGATAACCTGAAGAGTCTCAAAGGGGTAGCGGGAGCGGCCAGAGATATCGTTGTGATAGTTGGTTTTGCCAATACCGACCGGCAAGGGAATGCTTATAATGCCGCCGCTCTGGTTTATGACGGAAAGATAGCGGGTATTTACCATAAAATACATCTTCCAAATTATGGAGTCTTTGACGAGAAGCGATATTTTCAAGCCGGAAACGAGTGTTTAGTCTTCGTTCTCAAAGGGATCAGCCTTGGGATTACTATCTGTGAAGATATCTGGTGTCCCGACGGTCCGGCTGCCGTGGAATCCGGGGAAGGTAAGGCGGAGGTTATCCTGAATATCTCAGCCTCTCCCTATCATGTTGGTAAAGGGAGACTCCGGGAGAAGGTTTTATCGGA
>JAADIA010000047.1 GCA_013151555.1 Nitrospirota bacterium
GGCAATTGTTTCCTGTGCTTCCTTCTCATCCAGCTTCTGGATAGCAAAGCCCGCATGCAGAATTACATAGTCTCCTACTTTCACTTCGTCAACGAGTTGGAAACCGGCTTCGTATTTAACTCTTCCCATCTCTACTATGCCGGTAGCTCCTTTCATTTCTATCACTCTCATCGGTATTCCTAAACACATATCCTCTCTCCCCACTCTAAAAAAATCCGGGTAACCTGCTTTTTGGCCTGGGCCCCGAGAAATCCGAGAGACTTCCGGGATTTAATCGCCGGCAATTATTCTCATTGCCGGGCATAATCAAGAACGGCATTTTTGTGACGCCCTACTCTATCCGCAATAACCGCCTGGCCCAGGGAAATGCCTCCGTCGTTAGGAGGCACTTTATGGTGAGTATAAACCTTAAATCCCTCTGTTTTTAGAAGACGGAAAACATTCTCCAGAAGGAGCACATTCTGAAAGACCCCTCCACTTAAGATTACCTTATTCAACCCGCTTTCCCGGCGAATTGCACTGCAGACCTCCCCGATTATACAGGCCAAAGTATAGTGAAACTTAGCCGAGATAAGAGATGCCGGCAGCCCTCTTTTCAGGTCATCTATAATTCCTATAATAATCAAACCGGGATCAATAAGCAAAGTTTTATTTTCTTTCTTCCTTATCTCATACCCATAGGCCTCATCCGATACTCCTCTTTCCCCCCGGGCGACCATCTCCAACTCCACTGCCGCCTGCCCTTCATAATTAACCTTGTCTCTAATTCCCAGCAACGAGGAAACGGTATCAAACAACCTCCCCACACTGGAAGTCAGGGGGCAATTAAGAGATTGCCTGAGCATCTTCACCAGATTCTGACATTCATCCTTATTTTTTCTTCCCCCAAATTCCGTTTTCAGGAAATCGTTACCATAAATCTGATAGAGATAAGAGACGACCATACGCCAGGGCTCCCTGATAGCCATCTCTCCTCCCGGCATAGGAACATACCGGAAATGAGCCCGGCGCCGGAAACCGCTCAAGTCAGCGAGGAGAAATTCTCCTCCCCAGATAGCCCCATCGCAGCCATACCCGGTACCGTCAAAAGCTACTCCGATAACCTTCTCATCGATTGCGTTCTCGGCCATACAGCCGGCTACATGAGCATGATGGTGCTGAACCTGAATTAGTTTAAGGTCTGAAGCTGATAGTTCAGTCAGTTCCCGGGCATATTTGGTGGAGAGATATTCCGGATGCAGATCACAGGCAATCAGCTCCGGCTCGATACGAAAGAGTCTTTTAAAATGCTCAATCCCCTCCTGGAAAGAAGTAAAGGTTTCCATGTTTTCCAGATCTCCAACATGATGACTGAGGAAAGCATAATTACCCTTAGTCAGACAAAAAGTATTCTTCAATTCCCCTCCACAAGCTAAAATCTCTTTTCGGAAGGGAGGAGAAACCTTCAGGGGATAGGGAACATAACCCCGCGAACGGCGCAGGAGCATCTCTTTTCCTTTCCATACCCTGGTCACTGAATCATCACACCTCATATGGATATCCCGCTTATGCATAAGGAAATAATCAGCAATGTTCTCCAGACGGGATAAAGCCTCATCATCCTGGTAAGCAATGGGTTCATCGCTAATATTACCGCTGGTCATCACTAAGATTTTGAGAGCCTCACCCCCGAAAAATAAGTAGTGCAGGGGAGTGTAAGGCAACATCACTCCCAGATACCTATGCCCGGGAGCAACATCTTCGGCTACCGTGCAGTCCTCTTTCTTTTTTAAGAGGACTATAGGACGCCCGGGCGAAAGGAGCAACCTTTCCTCTTCCTCCTCCACTTCACAAAATTCCTTAACAGTTTCTACCGTAGGAGCCATCAGGGCAAAAGGTTTGTCCTCTCGATACTTTCTCTTCCGCAGTTCCCTGACCGCCAGATTATTCCGGGCATCGCAGGCCAAGTGATACCCACCGATACCTTTTATGGCAAGAATGCTTCCCTTTTGGAGCAGTTTAATGCTTTTTTCTACCGCACCTCTCCCCTGAGACAAGTTTTCAATTTTCCCCTTTTCATTTTTAACTAATTGTACTTCCGGTCCGCAATCCGGGCAGGCATTAGGCTCGGCATGATAGCGCCGATGGGTTATATCCTGATATTCTTTCGCGCAGAGGGAACACATCTCGAACTTTTTCATGGTCGTTCCGGCTCTATCGTAGGGTATGCCCTTGATAATGGAGAAACGGGGACCACAGTTCGTACAGTTAAGGAAAGGATATTGATATCTTCTATTATGGGAATCGAATAATTCTTTAAAACATTCTTCACATATACTTATATCGGGAGGGACCAGCACGAATTCGCCGTTCTCGTTCAGGCTGCTTTTCACCCGGAAGCTATCCAGGTTCCGGGGAGAATGAAAGTCAATACAGGCCGTTTCGATAGAAGCTAAAGGAGGAGCAAGGCAAGTAATCTGAGCGTAGAAACGTTCAACGGTTTCTCCTTCTCCTTCCACTTCAATAACTACTCCCCCGCTGGAGTTAAGAACCCAGCCGGCTAAATTATGAGCGACTGCCAGACGGTGAATAAAAGGACGGAAACCTACTCCCTGAACCACCCCTTTAACGATTATCTTAGCTCCGATTATCATCTAAACTATTCTTCCTTTTCATCCAAAATGAGGCCACAGATTTAGCGGACTTAACAACCCTGCCTCCATTATACTATAGTTTAGAGAGATTGCCGAACAATTCCTCGGCCTTCATCCTTCAGCAGAGCGGCTTACATCCCCATCCTAAGAGGTAAGATATCACGCCGATTGTTATAAGGCTCTCAGATTAATAGATGATTATATTTTTCAAGCGGGGCCGGTTGGCGAGAAAAAATACAAATCTGACCTTCAGGGGCTGAAAAGGGAGAGATTAGAACTCATTGGGCAGTTCTTTAATCTGTTTGTAGGTAAAGACCGGGCCGTCTTTACAGACATAAATAGAGCCGATATTGCATCTTCCGCACATTCCTAAGCAAGCCACACTTCATTTTCATTTCCAGGGTAGTTACCACCTGTTCCGGCTGAAATCCCATCTTATCCAGTTCCATGAAGACAAATTTAATCATTATCGGCGGGCCGCAGGTAATAACGATAGAATTCTCCGGAGAGGGAGCGGCTTCTTTGAGAACGGTGGGAACAAATCCTACCTTACCCTGCCACCGGGCATCTTCTCCTCCCGGGTCAACAGTAAGGATGGTTTCGATTCCTTCCCTCTTCTTCCATTCTTCCAGTTCCCGTTTATATACAAGGTCACTAACGCTCCTGGAACCGTAAACAATAGTAATATCCTGGAAATCTTCCCGGGTATCCAGGCAATTCCAGATGAGGGCTCTCAAAGGGGCTAATCCTATCCCTCCCCCCACGAAGATGAGGTTTTTCCCTTTCATCTCCTCCAGGGGGAACCAGTTTCCGTAAGGTCCCCGGAAACCCATCACCTCGCCCACTTCCAGGTTATGCAGGGCCCGGGTTACCTTTCCCATCTTCTTCACGCTGCACTCGATATAACCTTTCCGGGTAGGGGAAGAAGCGATACAGAAAGTGCTTTCCCCTGCTCCGAAGACGGAATACAAACCGAACTGCCCGGCATGGAAATCAAATTCGTCCCTCACTTTTTCATCTTCAAAAATGAGCCGGAAGGTCTTCACGTCCGGGGTCTCTTCTATTATTTCCTCTACCCTCATCAGGTAAGGTTCATACAGGCTGCGATTCATGATTGCACCTTTCCTTCGGCAATCCGGGATAAGATTTCTACCATGTTCATATTCACCGGGCAGGACCGCAAACAACGTCCACAACCCACGCAGGCCTTCCGGTTAAACCTCTCCATATAATACTTATACTTATGCATTATCCTCTGGCGGAAGCGGCTGGACTGACGGGGACG
>JAADIA010000094.1 GCA_013151555.1 Nitrospirota bacterium
GCTTGACCATTTATACTTCACTTCAGGTGAAGTATTGCAAATTTACAATTATACATTGTAAAAATGGAGATATTCCTTTACCCTATGTTGTTTTATCTATTAAATAAAATTAAATCCTAAACTCGAATATCGAAATCCGAAACAAATTCAAAATTCTAATGTTCAAATTTTCAAAACTTAGCATTTTGGTTATTCGATATTGTTTCGTGTTTCGTGCTTCGGATTTCGAATTTATTTTTTTCCCCGTGACTATATCGAGAGGGCCACACCTGTTCCCATACCGAACACAGAAGTTAAGCCTCTCAGAGCCGATGGTACTGATCTGGAGACGGATCGGGAGAGTAGGGAGTTGCGGGGTTTTTTATTTAAAGCCATACACCAGAAGATTTTACCGGATTTACCCAGGCAGTAATTAGGTGAGATTGATTTTTTTTGACAGGATTAACAGGATTAACAGGATAATTTTAAAATCTTTAAATTTTCCTAAACTTTCTTTTTCTTTTAGTTTATAAATTATTCAATCTTGTGATAATCTGTGGTTATAAAGTTTTTAAAGTATTTCTCTGTGTTCTCCGTGTCTCTGTGGTTAAAGTTTTTATTATTTAGGGCGGGATTTAGGTTCCTGGCGACGAGCAGGGGTACTCTCTTTCTTCTTTTTCTGGGGCCGGGACCGGGTTATTTTCTCTACCGGAACTTCTATCTTTTGTCCCTCCGAAAGTTTCACTGTTACCGTCTGCTTGAGGATATTAAGATCGACTATCTCTCCTTCTCCTTGTTCGGTAACTACTTTGGTTCTTTCCTTCGGCAACTTTTTTCCCATTTCTCTGTAGGTCTTGCATTCATAGGTCAGGCAACAGAGCAGCCGACCGCAAGTTCCGGAGACTTTACTCGGGTCTAAGGAAAGCCTTTGTTCTTTGGCCATTCTTATAGTTACCGGTTCGAACTCTTTCAGAAAAGTAGCGCAGCAAAGGGAACGGCCGCAGCATCCATACCCACCCAAGCGTCTGGCTTCATCCCGCACTCCAATCTGACGCATCTCGATCCTGGCTTTGAAAAGGTGAGCTAAATCTTTGACTAACTCCCGGAAATCTACTCTTTCTTCCGCTGTAAAGTAGAAGGTTATCCGGCTCCGGTCAAAGGAATACTCTGCATCAACTAACTTCATGGGCATTTCTCTCTCCTCTATCTTCTTGAGGCAGGCCTGTAAGGCTTCAGCTTCTTTGACCTTATTCTCTTTTAGCCTTTTATTATCCTCGGGAGAGGCTATTCTTCTTATTTTTTTGATAGGTTTTCCTCTTCTATCTTCTCGGAGAGCAAAAGATTGCGGGGATATTACTTCTCCGAATGCTTCCCCTCGGTCTCCTTCTACAATTACTTTCTCACCGGCCTTAAGGTTGAATTCCTGAGCATGGAAAGAAAGAATCTTACCGCTTTCCCGTAATCGTACCTGGATTATTTTGGACATCTTTTAATTCCTCCTGCATTTTCATCATCATTGCTTCTAAAGATAGGCGGAGGTTGACATGATGGTCAAGGGATTGTTTTGTTTTCTCAATTAGTTCTATATTCTTCCTTATCCGAAGAGGAGAAACATCTTTGGCCTTCATTTGGAGTTCTTCCTTCCTGTCTGAATTTATAAGCCAAGCTTCTTCTCCACCCTCTTGCAGGATCAAGAGATCCCGATACCAGTCAATGATGATGTCTAAGACCTCTTCTGTTTTCTTCTTGGACTCTCCTTCTATGAAAGCTTTCCTTTCTTCCTTGATTTCCCGAATCTGTTCCTTAGCAAACATCTCTTTTTGCTCTTTCGGGGTCTCTTTCTTTAACTTTTCTTCTAACCTTCGTTTAAAATCGGATAATATTTTCCCGATCTCTGCCGCTCGCCTGAGCAGCTCTCCCAGATCGTCGGTGGGAGAGGTCCGGCTTGCAATATCCAGAACTTTTTTTCTTTCCTCGCGAGCTGTTTTCCCTCTTAAAAGAAGGGCTTTTCCTAACCTTCCTCCGGAAAGCCGAGATAAAAGCTGTGCTTCCTCGGAGGGAAGCTTATACTTGGATACCAGGTGGTCTTTGATCTCTTTTAGGGGAAGGGGAGAAAATCTAAGGATCTGGCACCGGGAGATTATCGTCGGGAAAAGAGAAGCGGGATGAGAAGTTAAAAGAATGAGAAGAGAATTAGTCGGTGGCTCTTCCAGAGTTTTGAGAAGGGCGTTACTGGCTTCGGCAGTCATTCTATCTGCCTCGGTGAGCACAAAGATTTTTTTTCGCCCCGCATAGGCTTTTAAGGATATTTGATGGCAGAGATTCCGAACGTCATCTATTCCTATCCGGCGCGATAATCCTCCTGGTTTTACCCAGGTTACATCAGGATGGGAGAAATTCTCAATTTTCCGACAAGATGAACATCTCCCGCAAGCATCTAAATTGTCCCTCCCTGCCTGTGCCGGCCCGGCAGACAAGTCACAGTTAATTGCCTGAGCCAATATCCTGGCCACTAACCTTTTTCCTACTCCTTCCGGACCAATAAAAAGATAGGCGTGAGATATTCGCCCCTCTTTTAGAGAACGTTGGAGGACCTTGATTGCCGGTTCCTGACCACCGATAACCTCACTGAAGGACATTTATATAACTTAACCTCTTTTTAAAAAGGCACAAAGGCACGATAATTAGAAACTCGAAATTCGAAGCACGAAATACGAAACAAATTCAAATGACCAAAATGCGAAGGACCGAAACAATGTTTGGAGTTTTGAAAATTAGAGTTTAGAATTTGTTTCGAGTTTCGGATTTCGGATTTCCCCAAACTTTGGGCCTTGTTTCTCTATCAATTCATCCACACATTGCCTGATTCTAACTTGAGTTTCCTCAATAGAGCCGACGACTTTAATTACCTTTATTCTCTCCGGCTCTTCCCTTCCTTGGCTGACTTCAAATATCCGTTTCTCACCCTCTGATGAAATTCAATCTTTTCTTGCTCTATCCGGTCTCCCTTGCCTTTTCCCCGGGCTCTCTTTATTCCCTGGGGAATCTCGATGTCAAGGAGAAGGGTTAAATCCGGTTTGATTTCCCGGGCGGCCAGACGATTGAGGTCGTTGACCAAAGTTCTATCCAAACCCCGGCCATAGCTCTGGTAGGCTACCGTGGCATCTGTGAAACGGTCGGATATAACTATCTTCCCTGCGCTTAAAGCGGGTCTGATTACCTCTTCTACATGTTGAGTCCGGACGGCTAAATAAAGGAAAAGTTCTGTCCAGGCGTTCATCTCTTTGCTCGTGGGGGAGAGGAGGATTCTCCTTATTTTTTGTCCTATTTTCGTTCCTCCCGGTTCCTGAGTGATGATATTCCCAAACCCTATTTTCCTCAGGTAACGGGAAAGTTTTCTTGCCTGAGTGGATTTACCACTGCCCTCCGGTCCCTCTAAAGTAATAAATAGGCCCCGCATGCTTAGCTCGCTCCGCTCACGGTTTAGTCCGCCTCCGGCGGACGGTTATAGTCAGCTACACTGACGGGAAATGATAGTTCGCTTCGCTTACGGGGAAGACTTTCCGCCCGAAGGGCTAATTCCGTTCGCTGCAGGCGAACTTCTCCCGTCCGCCTAAGGCGGACTATTCCGTCACGAAGTGACTGTTTTCTGTGGATAAGTTGTGTAAATCCTCTGAAATTTGCTTTTCTCCTGTGGATAACTTAGATATAATTCATCGCAAAGGGAAAAAATCGGAAGATATCGGTAAGGCTCAGAAAGAGAGCAGCTACAAAAAGTAAGAAGAGAATCGTAAGTGCCAACCCTATTCCAACAAGAGGATAGATAAAGATAGCCGCTGTTTTTTCCCAGGAGATGTGATAAACCTCCCGAATCCCGATAATAAATAAGGATACTGTCCATCCCAGGATGATCAACCATAAGGGAAGGAAGACAAGGAACCCTTCCTTTCCCAGCGATTTCAGGATGATGGCTAAGGGAGTGAGCAGCCAGAAAGGGAGAAGAGCTAAGGAAAACACCGTGTAAAGAGCAGAACCTTTTCCGGAACCTCCCCTGATGTCAGCTACTAAATGGAAGATAGCTGTGAGGAGGAAGAGTATTCCGAAAACCATGATTAAATTAATGGCCAGGCCTATGCTTAGGACAATTTTAGCTTCGGTAATAGTCCCCGGAAACATCAGGAGTCTGCCAATGAGGCTGCTCAAAACGGCTAAGATTACCACCAGATATGCCAGAGGCAATGTTTTTTCTTCCGAAGCCCGGCGCATTCCCAAAGAAGGCATAACGAAAAGTTGATAAATCAGTTCCAAATATCTTCTCCCTAACTGATAATTTATAACTAATAACTTATGACTTTACAAGGAAGGAGGATAGTAAATATACTGAACCGGCAAATGAGAACCCTCCAACTGTGCCAACAACTTGGAAAGAACTTCTTCCTTGGGTCCGGCCCGGGAAGATAAGAAAAATCTTTCCCATGGGAACTTATCTCCTTCGTTGAGAACCGGTTTGCCTTTGATGCCGGCCTTCTCAGCGGCTACCCGGATAGCTTCCTGAAATCCTCCCAATTGGTCGATTAACTTTAACTTCAAGGCTTCTTCCCCCGTAAAAACTCTTCCATCAGCTATTTCTTGCACTTTCTCTATTTTCAGATGCCTTCCCTTGGCTACGGCGGTTACGAATTGCATATAAACGCTGTCCACCATTTTCTGAAGAAGGGTTCTCTCTTCCTCGGTCATCTGCCGCCAACTGGAGAGAATATCCTTATATTTTCCGCTCTTGATAATATTCATCTTCAGGCCCCATTTGCTCATCAGTTCCTGAAAGTTAATGTTGCCTATCACTACTCCGATGCTCCCGGTAACCGTCCCCGGATTAGCTAAGATGTAATCGGCGGCAGAGGAGATGTAATAACCGCCTGAAGCAGCTACATCACCCATGGAAACAATAACTTTTTTCCCTTTTGCTCTGGCCCTGAGAATCTCATTATATATTTCCTGGGAAGCCCCTACTGACCCTCCGGGGCTGTTTATTCTGAGGATAATTGCTTTTACCCTGGGACTATCCGACAAGCGTTTAATTCTGTCCACATAATAGTCTGCCCCTCTTTCCTGGAGAGCAAACGCCCCCCCCGCTCTCTGAATGTTAATTATCCCATAAATTTTAACTACGCCGATGACGTCCCGGCCCCGACCCGCAGTTAAAGCGGGCAGCTCGGAAGAGGGAGGAGCTTCTTTTCTTAACTGAAAGATGAGGACGAGTCCACTAAGCAGAGAAAGAAGGAAGGATGCTAAAATAATCGTTGCTGCTAATCGTTGCCGCATTTTATTACCTCCTTGAACTCAGCGTGCCTTTGCTATGCCCCGGCCACAAAGGCACAGAGTTAAGAGAAGTCTTAGAAAAACCTGAAATTCTAAATCCTAATTCCCGAAATTCTAAACATGGTTTTGGTAATTCGATATTGTTTCGCATTTCGGGCTTCGAATTTAGAGTTTTAATTATTCTTTGTGCCTTTGTGCCTTATATTTATCATCGGAATTTCTTCAGGTACGCTTCGATAAAAGGGTCGATATTACCATCCATAACGGCCTGGACATTCCCTATTTCCAGGTTGGTGCGGTGGTCTTTGACGAGAGAGTAGGGATGGAAGACGTAGGAACGGATCTGGCTTCCCCAGGCGATATCCTTTGCTTGTCCTCTTTTTCGGTTCATTTCCTCTTCTTGCTTTTTACGGTAATGCTCAAAGAGACGAGCCCGAAGAATCTTCATGGCCACAATCTTATTTTGGTATTGAGACCTTTCATTTTGACATTGAGCTACCATCCCTGTGGGAAGGTGAGTAATGCGCACTGCTGAATCGGTAACATTCACGTGCTGTCCCCCCGCCCCGCTGGCCCGGTAAGTATCGATCCTTAAATCCGCGTCTTTTATCTCTACTTTTAATTCCTCCTCCACCTCGGGAATGATGTCTGCTGAGGCGAAAGAGGTGTGGCGACGACTACCGGCGTCAAATGGGGAAATGCGTACCAATCGGTGTACACCCCTCTCTGCTTTAAGCAACCCATAAGCATAGGTCCCTTTTATGAGGACAGTTACATTTTTTACTCCCGCTTCTTCTCCGGGAAGGATGTTAAGAATTTGACTCTGGTATCCTTTCTTTTCACTCCACCTCAGGTAGAGACGAAGGAGCATATTAGCCCAGTCGCAGGATTCGGTTCCGCCGGCTCCGGCATGAAGAGTGAGAATAGCATTATAACGATCGTATTTATCTCCCAAAATACTCTTCAGCTCTAAAGCCTCAAGGCCCTTGTTTAAACTCTCTTTACCCTCCCTGATATCTGCTAAGAGGCTCTCTTCTTTTTCCTCCTCGGCCAGTTGAAGCAGTTCGGAGAGTTCCTCTTCCTTCTTTTTCATCTCTTTCCAGGGAGTAACATCCGATTTTAAACTATTGACTTGATTGATAATCTCCTGAGCCTTTTTGTTATCATTCCAGAAACCGGGGCTTTCCCTTTTTTCTTCAAGCCGATTGATTTCTGTTTCTTTTTTATCAAGGTCAAAGATATCCTCTCATTTCCAGAAGTTTCTTCCTGATAATTTCCAATTCCTGCTTTAGTTCTTGAAACATAACTCTTTCCTCCTGTTTATCTTTATCTCCGTCACTATATCATAAGATAAAGACAATATCAACCAGAAACAAAACATGTCAGACAGGTTATGTCCTGCGGAAAGGGATTAACTATGCCGGGAGGAGATGCAAGGAGAAAGAATTCCTAATGTGAATAAGGAGAAAATCCTGAAATGGGCCCGGTCAGGGTTTTTTTGAGTTTGCCATTATCTGTAACCATAAGCCGCTCTTTGTATTCAAGATGGAAAGGAAAGCTTTTACCACCTCAGGATCAAACTGAGTTTTCGCCCCTTTCTTTATTTCAGCAATAATTTCGGGTAAGGGGCAAGCGTTCCGGTAGGGCCGGGCAGAACTCATTGCATCAAAAGTATCTGCTAAAGCTAAGATGCGCGCCCCTATAGGTATCTGTTTTCCCTTGAGCTTATCTAAGTATCCCCGGCCATCATAACGTTCATGATGATGGTAAACCGTGAGCAATATATCTTCCAACATCCTTAAAGGTTTTAAAATATCTCTCCCGATGAGGGGATGCATCTTGATTTCTTTCCATTCCTTAGGAGTCAATTTCCCGGCCTTATTAAGGATGCTGTTATTTATCCCTATCTTACCAATATCATGCAGTAAAGCAGCTTGTTTAATGTTGCTTTTCTCTTTCTCTGACAGGTCCATCTCTTCAGCGATAAGAAGAGCATATTTCATCACTTTCTCTGAATGTGCATGGGTGTAATGGTCATTAGCGTCAACGGCTTCTGCCAGGGACATAATTGCTTCCAGAACAACCTCTTCTCTATCTTTCTGTAAACGAGAATTTTCTATAATTATGGCCACCTGATTAGTGAGCGCTGTCGCCAACTGCAGGTCATCCTCCGTAAAGTTTCCCCCCAGGGTTGTTCTGTTTAGATTCAGAACTCCGATTACTTTATCCTCTATCTTTAAGGGAACATATAAAGATGATTTAATCTCTTCCTGCCCTCCGAAACGGGAGAAGCGCATTTTCCGGCTGAATTCATTAACAAGGAGAAGAGGATTTTTTTCTTTAACTACTCGATCGATAATTTCTCTTTCCGTCTTCTTTAAGACTGTTTTTATTGTTTCATTATCTAAACCTTTAGTTACTTCGATACTTATCCTTTTATTATCAACAAGCATTATAGAACCGCTATCAGCTGTTAATAGCTGAATGGATACATCCATGAGCCGGTTCAGCAAGCTTCTTGGATTGGCTCCGGGGGCCATTTTCGAAATCAGGTCGAAAAAGGTTGTTACCTGAAGAGACTTCTCCCGACCCTGCTCTCGTTCCGTTAAGGCTTTCCCGATGAGGTCTAACACCTGGTTTGTGTTGAAAGGTTTGTTAATATAATCGTAAGCCCCTAACTTCATTAATTCTACTGCTACCTGGGCGCTATCGATGTTGGTAACCATGATTACCGGTGTATAACGGTTAATCCTATGTATTTCTTTTAAAACATCCGGACCGTTCATCCCCGGCAGTATATTATCAAGGAGCACCAGGTCCGGGACTTCTTTCTTTGCTTTTTTTACGGCTTCTTCACCACTGCAGGCCAGGTCCACGATATACTTGTCCTGGAGAATTTGATTAAATGTTTCTCGTATCCCCAATTCATCGTCAACTACCAATATCTTATTTTTAAACATTTTTTAATTCCCCCCGCCAGCTTTTAATCTGTTAGAGAAAAGAAAAGCTTCCGAAGTTAGCAATCGCATTAGGTCGTATTCTATCATACTTCTGATAGTTGTCAAGTAAATTGCCCAAAAAGTTGGGCATTTTTTAGGGTAGAGAAAAATATAAAAGATTAATCCTGGAAGCACAGAACTAAAGAACCTGGAAGAATTATTCTTTTTCGGGTTTTTCAGTCCTTCAGTGGCCCCGGATTTGAGGATGGAAATAGACAGGAAAGAAGAGGATACTTGGCTGGGATTATAAATAAGATAACAGCAAGGCAAGTAAACAAGGATTTAAATGGGGTAAGACTTTCCTCTCAGCAAGCCGGGCATAAGCCCGCCCGAGGCGGACTGTTTCAGCCTGCCGTATAAAGATGAATTTCTCTCCGGGTTTTTTTAGATAAAAACCCGGGGGGTAAAAACTTGCTTCAGATATTTAGACGAAGCAGGCAAGAGATACCTGCCGGCGCCGTTAAGCAAGTTAGTAAGTTAGTAAGTTGTTGTTTCAGAGGATACTTTAGCTTTTTCCGCCTCATAGGCTTCTAAGACTTTCCCCTGGATATACTCCCGGGCTTGGGAGGTAATCGGATGAGCCAGATCTCTATGCTCACTCTTCGGTTCCCCGCTTCCCTCGGGCGATCTGGCGATGTTTTCCAGGCGGTGTCCACATTGGCTACAGAACTTATTCCTGATCTCGTTGCCAAACCGGCATTCCGGACAACTTTCTCGCAGCTTCCGGCTGGGCATGGCCACGAAGAGACCCTTTTTACCTTCGATAACCTTCACGTCCCTGACTACAAACTCGTGGTCGAAGGTCATAGTCGCATAAGCCTTTAACTTTTTATCTGTATTATTTCTCAACCGAACTCTAACCTCTGTGATCTCCACTTGAACTACCTCCCCACGAAGTCAAAAAGTTAAAAGTGGTAAAGGTAAAAACCCTCACTTTCAACTTTAGGTTTTTACTGAATTACCCTTGCTCCCCCCGAAAAAGTTTTTGCTATATAAACTTCTCCTTTCCCGACCCCGGATTGTCTTACCTCAGGCGTACTATCAAGTTCTTCTTCAATGATTGCTCCCGCCTCCTCGGCTTGCCGCCTTTCCGGGAAAACCCCGAAAACGGCAGGACCGCTACCGGACATAAGAGCTATCCCGCCCAGAGCTTGAAGTCTCTCCTTTATCCTCTTCACATGAGGATATCTCTTTTCTGTCACCTCCTCTAACCTATTGTAGAGAACCGAACTCCAATCTTTTCCTGGCCAGGTTTTAAGGTCGTCTATAATTATTTTAGTCTGCTTTCTTTTTCTTGTCAAGCCCAAATTTAGACTCTGATATACCCAAGCTGTGGAAACTTTGGAAGCGGGAATAACTACCGTTAGCCAGAAGGGTTGCCACTCTTTTAGAAGGGTTAATTCTTCTCCTCTTCTTTCACCCAGAGCCCTTCCTCCTTTAAGGAAAAAGGGAACGTCCATTCCCAGTTCTTCAGCCAAACTCTGCCATCTTTCCTTCCTTAAATTCCTTAGACTCCAGAGTTCCTTTAATCCTACCAGGACAGCAGCAGCGTTACTGCTTCCTCCCCCCAGTCCTGCAGCTACCGGAATCTTCTTTTTAATCTCGATTTCCACCCCTCTCTGCAGGTGAGTTTCTTTGAGGATAATCTCGGCGGCCCGATAAGCCAAATTTTCTTTTCCCAGGGGAACCCCTTCCTTCAGACAGATAATCTTTATCCCTTTTTTTCTTTCTCTCAAGATAACTTCGTCATGTATATCTATAGCTTGAAAGATAGTTTCTATCTCGTGGTATCCGTCTTTTCTTTTGGAAAGGACCTTAAGAAAAAGGTTTATCTTGGCTGGGGAAAGGACTTTTATTTCTTTCATAGAATAAAATATTTGACAGGATTAACCCGATTAACAAGATTTTTTACTTTTTTTCAGCTTTTATTTCTCTTATTAACCCTGTTGAATCCTGTGAATCCTGTCTTGTTCTTGTTTTGTATTTTTTTAATTTTCTCTCGGACCTTGTCATTCTTAGGATCCAACTCCAGAGATTTTTTCCATTGCCGGAGAGCTTCCTTGACCATTCCCTTGGCGAAATAGGCATCCCCTAAGTGACTGCGAATGATAGCGTCGTCTTCGTCCCGGGCAACGGAGAGCTTCACGGCCCGTTTCAATTCTTTCAGGGCTTCGTTGAACTTTCCTTTCTTAAAAAGGGCCCAACCAAGACTATCCATCATATAACTGCTGTCCGGTTTTACCTCTAAAGCCCGCCGGATCAATTTGATGGCTTCATCAAGCTTGATTCCTTGTTCGGCATAGAGATAACCAAGATAATTAAGAGCCTCGGCATTCTTAGGGTTCAGCTCTATCGCCTTCTTCAATTCTAAAATGGACTCTTCTCTCTTACCCTGGCTATCCAGGTCAGCTCCCAGATAGAAGTGAACTATATCGTTATCGGGGTCCAGCTTTAAATACTCCTGATATCGGGAAATGGCTTTATCGTAATTTCCTTCTTTACTATAGGCTATACCCAGGAGAAAGTAGATACCTCGTTGTATATCTTCCTGGTAATCCCGGGAGCCGCCGCGGGGGAGAAGATAAAGGTCGGATTTCCGGAGATAAAGCTCCCGGCCCTTTTCCATAATTTTAATTCCTTTCCCGGGAAGGTTTCTTTTCAAATAGAGCCGTCCTAATTGCATATAGGCTTCGATAGCTTTAGGGTTAAGTTTTATGATCTCCGCCAAGGTGCTGGTGGCTTTTTTCAGCTTCCCGGCATCTTCATAGACGGTTGCCAGAGAGAAACGAAAGGCGGTATTTTTGTCAGGGTCATCGTACCGGAGTTTCAAGAAAGATTCATAGCTTTGGATGGCTTTTTCCTGTTTCCCTTGTCGCCGGTACATATGTCCCAGCCAGGCATAATCATTAGCCAGTTGAGAGGTGATCTCGGAAGAACGCGGAGCGAACCGGAGAGCTTGCCGATACTCTTTTACCGCTTTCTCGAATTCGCCCTGCTTGTCATAGATTAAGCCCATGAGATAATGAGCATAAGCCGAGCCGTTGGCAACTTCCGGTTTCTTCCCGGGAGTGGCTATCTTCTCAGCCGGCTTTGCCGCTACCCGGGCAAAACCGGTCAGGAGAAGAGCTGCTGCAAGAAAGAGAACCAGCGAATTTCTCATCTTTTTTAAAAGCATAAGCCCCCGGTGAACATAGAAAAACAGAACCTTTACCTAATTACTGCTGGGGACGCCGAGGTCGCCGGGAAAATAAAAATTATATTTAAGCAATCTCTGCGTTCTTTGCGACCTCTGCGGTGAAAATTATCTTGATGGTGTTTACCTATAGTGACAAGTTTTCTTGCCTTAATAGATTACTTTATTCAAGGCATACTCGATGATACCCTGGGCTCCGGCCCCTTTCAACTTGGGGATAATATCCCGCACCGTCTTCTCATCGATTATCGTCTCCAGGGCACACCAGTTCTTCTCGCTCAAGGTAGAGATAGTCGGCGTTCTCATCGCCGGCAGGATGGAGATAACTTTTTTTAACTTGTCCTGAGGGACATTCATCTTCAACCCTACCTTTTCCTCAGCTCTCAGAGCGCCTTTGAGGAGAAGAGCTATATTATCTATCTTCTTTTTCTTCCACTTATCCTGGTAGGCCTTCTTATTGGCAATAAGCTTGGTAGTCGATTCCATGACCGTGTCGATAATACGCAGATTATTAGCTCGTAACGAGCTTCCCGTCTCTGTCAATTCCACAATAGCATCTACCAACTCCGGAGGTTTTACTTCCGTAGCTCCCCAGGAAAACTCTACCTCGGCCTTGACTTTATTTTTTCTCAGGTAGGCTTTGGTTACATTTACCAGTTCCGTAGCAATTCTTTTCCCCTTGAGACCTTTAACGCTTTTAATGGGAGCGTCCTTAGGAACAGCCACCACCCATCTCACCGGCCGCAAACCCTGTTTGGCATAGATAAGATCGGCTATTTCCACCACCCTGGATTTGTTTTCCATAATCCAATCTTGTCCCGTCAACCCGACATCGAGCACTCCTTCCTCGACATAACGGGATATCTCCTGAGCCCGGATCAAGACAGCCTCTAACTCCTCATCGTCAATTATGGGAAAGTAAGACCTCTCGCTACGAGAAATATTAAACCCTGCTTTCTTGAACATCTGGAAAGTAGCTACCTCTAAACTCCCTTTAGGCAACCCGATTTTTAATTTCACCTGTTTTTCTCCTAATGAGCACATCATCCGCCTGAGGCGGATGATCAGTGCGAATTACCCTGAGAAATTCGAAGAATTTCCAGGACTTTGGTCCCTGAAATTGCTTTTAGCAATTTCTAGGGGTCCCGCTGAGTATGCTAAAAATTATTGGAAAGAATTTTCGCATATCTTACGAAGCGGGACAAGCTCAACCAGCTAACTTGCTTCACATTCCGTAAGTTGCAATTTCCTTCTAATTATATCACGGCAACAATTCTCTCGTCAACCTTCTTTGTATTTGCAGCAACTTTTTGTCTATGGTAGAATATGTAAACGATGCTTACTCTAAAAACCGGAAACGCCGGGGAGACGAAGTCCCTGGGGGAAAAGATAGGTAAAAAGCTGCAAGGGGGCGAGGTGATTGCCCTCATTGGAGAGTTAGGAGCAGGGAAGACCTGTCTGACCCAGGGGCTGGCCTTAGGACTGGGAGTAAACCCCCGGGAATATGTTACCAGCCCTTCTTTTACCCTGGTTAATGAATACCAGGGAAGGGTGCCTCTCTATCATATAGATCTCTTCCGCTTGAAAAATAGGGAGGAAGCGGAAGCCTTAGGATGCGAAGAATATTTTTATGGGGAAGGAGTGACTGTCGTCGAGTGGGCCGATAAGGCGGAAAACCTCTTCCCGGCGGAGGAATGCCTGCGCATCGAATTAACTCCTCTCGGCGAGGACCAACGCCGAATTATCTTAAAACCCTTTGGCCGGCGCTACCGGGAAATCTTAAGGGATATCCTCTAAAATTCAGGCCTAATGAATATTATGTCAGGAATGAAAATATGAGAATCTTAGGGATAGAAACTTCTACGCGGACAGGCAGCGTTGCCCTCGTTCAAGGAGAAGGAGTAATCGCTGAATATACTCTGAATAGCAAAGAGACGCATACGGCCCGGCTTATGCCGATGATAGATCACATTCTTAAAGATGCTCACTTGACCATCCGGCAGATGGATGCAGTGGCTGTATCTCTTGGCCCCGGTTCCTTTACCGGATTGCGGATTGGGATTGCTACTGCCAAGGGACTATGCTTGGCTCTCCGCAAACCCCTTATCGGGATCTCCACCCTGGATGCTCTCGCCCATAATATAGGTCATACCTCTCAGCTCATCTGTCCCCTTCTGGATGCCCGGAAAGGAGAAGTTTATACCGCCATCTACCGTTACCGGTTGCCGGGTAAGAAGCAGAGGTTAGAAAAGTTAAGTAAGGATATGGTCTTGTCCCTGGACAAGCTCCTCTCTAAGATAAATGCTTCTACGGTCTTCCTGGGGGATGTTTTTGACAGCTATCGGGACCTGATTGGGAAGAGACTGGGGAAGAAAGCATCCTTTGCTCCTCCGGCTTTAAATTTTCCCCGGGCTGCCAATGTGGCTGTCTTAGGATTAGAAAAACTGCAATCCGGGGAGGAAGAACCCGGCCTGTCGGAGATAGAACCTCTCTATGTCCGCCGGCCGGAAGCTGAAGTACAGTGGGAAAAGAAGCATCCAAAACGGAAAGAGCCGACTTGAAACAAATTTATATCGAGAAGATGGAGGAAGAAGATTTAGAGGAAATAATAGCTATAGAAAGAGTGTCTTTTCCTTCTCCCTGGACGAAGAATATGTTCCTGCAGGAGCTGAAAGACAGCGATCTTTCCCACTTTTTAGTAGCCAGGATGGATGAAAGTGTCGTTGGCTATGGAGGATTCTCCCGTTTTTTTGACAAGGCTCACATCAGTAACCTGGCCGTCCATCCCCGTTTTCGGCGCCGGAAGATAGCAGAGAAACTTTTGCTATCTATGCTCGACCTGGCTAAAGCGCAAGGAATAAGAGAAGCCACCCTGGAAGTGCGGGCTGGAAACCTGCCCGCTCAGAACCTCTACGGGAAATTCGGTTTTAAAGTCACCGGCCGCCACCAGCGGTATTACCAGGACACCCGGGAAGATGCCCTCATTATGTCCCTTAAATTATGATAATATTTGTTTATGCCTGTCAAAAGAAAAGCCCCTGCTCTTCCCGACTGAGCAGGGACTTCCAAACTTTTGCTTTTGACTCTACCGATGAAGCGAATAACCCGGGTTAACCGCAACAACAACCTCCTTCTTTCTTTTCTTCTGCCGGGGCTACCGGTGCTGCCGGCTCGGGGGGAGAGTCTTCTTTCTTCGGTTCGCAACAAGAACCTTCTTTTTTCTCCTCTTCCATCATGTCTACCACCTCCTTAATAATCTGTCCGGGGTCAAGAAATCCCTCAACTTTGATACTTGTACCCTTTTTATCACTTAACTAAATCCTAACATACCCGGACGGAAGAGGCAAGGGATTAAATTCAAGATTTGAACTCAAAACCGGTAAAGCCTGGGACTTTTTCTCTTCTCTTTCCAGGGAAAGTATGCTAAGATAAGAAAATTATTCCCGGAAAGAGAAATCCCTTTTAAAACTCTTTTAATCCCAGATAGACACAAATTAAAAACAAAAAACCAAAAATATTTAAAAGTTAAACCACGAAATCAATCCAAGATTTATACGAATAATAAGAAGATTTAATTTTTTAAAGAGAAATCCCTGGGAAAAAGGAAAAAGTGGAATTATAAAAGGAGGGGATTGCCGAAACTATGGAAAACAAAGAAGCGCATATTTGCAAAGATTTAAAGAAGAGAAGATTCGACCGCTTTATCTGCACCGTAGATATCTTCACCGAAATATCTTACGGCCGCGATGATGAATACCAGCGGGCGGGAGGCTCCGGATACTTAATTATTCCGGGTCCTGAGAAACAGAGAGCAAAAGTTATAGACCTGAGCCTGGGCGGGGCTAAAGTGCTGATAAAGGTTCCTATTAATGTAGGCAGCCCGGTTGCTATTCGGATAGAAGGCTCTTCGGAAATGCCGTTAATTAAAGGAAAAGCCAAAATAGTCTGGCAGAAGAACCTTAAATCAGAGATGGCTTATCTTGCAGGAATTGCTTTTCATAGCCTGGGATGGCGCGAACGCTTCCGGCTAAAAAGACTTATCAAACGGTTAAGCAGGAAAAAAACTTCCTGACAGCATCTTAATTCGCACTTATCATCCGCCTAGGCGGATGATGTGCTCATTAAAAGGAATGGACTTGATGATTGATAAAGATCTCCTGGATATCTTAGCTTGCCCGGCTTGTAAGGGCGATGTGGAGCTGAAAGAAAAAAAATTAGTCTGTATCGAGTGTGGCCGGCGGTATCCTCTTAGAGATGATATCCCGGTTATGCTTATTGATGAAGCGGAAGTGTCTGAGGATACCCCGTAACTAACTGTGTTTGCCGGGCGCTCCTGCGCATTCGTTAACCTACTTTTATGTCTCTGACCGACCCTTTATCCTGTCTGGAAAAGTCTTCTTCTTATACGGCGATAGCCAAAGCTATGGAAGGAGGGGCCGGAGAGTTCTGTATCAACGGACTCTGGGGTTCTTCCCGTTCCTACCTGGCCGCTTCCCTCCGGAGAAGGTTTCCTCTTCCTTCTTTATTCATTGTCTCTACCATAGAAGAAGCGGAGAAGACTGAGGATGAGCTGAAGGCTATCTCCGGAGATGAAATTTATCTCTTTCCCGCCCGGGAAACTCTCCCCGGCGAGGATATTGCTCCCCATCCCGATATTGTCTCCGACCGGCTCCAAGTCCTGGAGAGACTCCTGTCTTATAACCTTAAACCTTCAACTTTAAACTTTAAACCCTTAGTCGTTGCTCCCTTGCAAGCCCTTCTCAACGGAGTGGTCTCCCCCGCTGTTCTCCGTTCCCGTTTGCTAAGACTTACCGTTGGACAGACGATGAATAGAGATAAACTGATGAAGAAATTAATCAACTATGGCTATGACCATACCTCTATAGTAGAAGAAAGGGGAAATTTCAGCCGCCGGGGAGGAATTTTGGATATCTATCCGAGCACCGGGGAATATCCCCTGCGCCTGGAATTTTTTGCCGATACGATCGAATCCATTCGGCCCTTCTCCGTTACCAGCCAGCGGTCCCTGGAGAGGATAAATGCGGTTACTATCCTCCCCAACGGGGAGCACATCCTGAGAGATAAGGGGAAGAAATTAACTACCCTGTTAGCTTATTTCTCCCGGGATAGTCTGGTTTTTCTGGATGAACCCGCCCGGCTCCGGGCTGCCGGGGAGCAAACGCAATGCCGCCTACCGGCGAAAACTCTTCCTTCCTTATCCTCCTTCCCCATAAATTTTGACCGGATTTTAGCCGCCTGCCGGGAGAAACGGCTCATCCGGATGTCTCTCCTCCCCCAGACCATCCCGGAGATGAAAACGGTTCCCGCTGAACATTTCCCCATTCAGTCGCTGGAGACTTATCGGGGACAATTCGAAGAACTGGCAAAGAAGATTAAAGAGTGGAAAAAAGACGGCTACCGGATAATTTTCGTCTGCAATAATGAAGGAGAGAAAAGAAGACTTAAAGAACTTCTGCGGGAACGAGAGGTAAAAGTAGGGGGAAAATTATCTATTTGTCTCGGCCGTTTACAATCAGGATTCCTCTTCCCGGAAATAAAATTAGCCTTGATTGCCGATCAGGAGATATTCGGACGTTATCGCTTGAGACGTCCCCGCCGCCGGTTCAAGGGAGGCGTTCCCTTGTCCCGCTTCGACGATTTGCAGGAAGGTGACTACTTAGTACATGTCGATCAGGGAATCGGAAGATACCTGGGAGTAGAAAGGATCCCATCTGAGGGTCGGGAAAGGGACTTCCTGACTCTGGAATATCTGGATAAAGATAAACTTTATGTTCCCGTAGAAGAACTTCACCTTGTCCGGAAGTATACGGGTGTGGAAGGACGGGCTCCCCGCCTGTCCCGGTTGGGAGGACGTTCCTGGGAACGGACCAAAGAAAGAGTAAGAAAATCCATCCGCGATTTAGCCAGTGAACTCCTGGAACTCCATGCGGCCCGGGAAGCGAGAGGCGGGTTTGCTTTTTCCTCCGACACCCCCTGGCAGCACGAATTTGAAGCGGCTTTTATCTATGAGGAGACCCCGGACCAACTCCGGACTTTAGAAGAAGTAAAACGGGATATGGAAACCCCCGAGCCCATGGACCGGCTTATCTGCGGTGATGTCGGTTACGGGAAGACGGAAGTAGCCATTCGGGCGGCTTTCAAATGTGTCATGGACGGGCGGCAAGTAGCTATTCTGGTTCCTACCACTATCCTGGCTCAACAGCACTATACCACTTTCTCCGACCGCATGGCCGACTATCCCATAAACATTGCTATGCTCAGCCGTTTCCAGGCCCGGTCCGGGCAAAAGGAGATAATCGAGAACCTGAAAAAAGGAACGGTAGATATCGTGATTGGAACCCATAGACTCCTTCAGGACGATATCGCCTTCAAAAACCTGGGCCTGGTCATCGTCGATGAAGAACAACGCTTCGGCGTAGCCCACAAGGAGAAACTGAAAAGATTAAGGAAATTAGTCGATATCCTTACCCTCACCGCTACCCCTATTCCCCGCACTCTTCATATGTCCCTAATGGGACTGAAAGATATGAGCCAGATAGATACTCCTCCCGAAGACCGACTCCCTATCCAGACCCTCGTTACCGAGTATGATGAACAGACCATCTCCGCCGCTATCCACCGGGAGATGAGCCGGGACGGACAGATATTTTTTGTCCATAACCGGGTAAAAGGGATTGAGAGGATGGCTGAGAAACTGCGCCGTATCGTTCCTGAAGCGAGGATTGCCGTTGCGCACGGTCAGATGCGGGAGCGAGAGTTAGAGAAAGTAATGAGCGATTTTCTTAACTATAAGATTGACGTCCTGGTAGTTACCACCATCATCGAATCCGGCCTGGACATTCCCAATGTCAATACCATTATTATCAACCGGGCCGATGCCTTCGGCCTCTCCGATTTATATCAACTGCGGGGAAGAGTAGGGCGGTTCAAACACTTAGCCTTTGCTTATCTCCTCTTCCCCAAATATTCAGCTCTCTCCGAAGTGTCCCGGAAGAGACTGAAAGCCATTGAAGAGTTCAGTGACCTCGGGTCCGGTTTCCGTATTGCCATGCGGGACTTACAGATACGAGGAGCCGGTAACCTCCTCGGCCCCGAGCAACACGGATACATCGTAGAGATAGGATTCGACCTTTATTGTCAACTGTTAAGACAAACAGTGCGGGAACTGAAAGGGGAAAAACCGAAAGAAGAGATAGATGTGCACCTGGACCTGGGTCTGGAAGCCTATATCCCTGACGATTATGTTCCTGATACCAGACAGAGACTATCCATTTATCGCAAAATGGTGGAAATTACCAACGAAGCGGGACTGAAAGATTTGCAGGAAGAGCTGCAAGACAGGTTTGGTCCCTTGCCGCCCCCGGCGAAACGTTTTCTTTCCCTCCTTGCCCTCAAACTGAAATCCTTCCGGTTGGGCCTGACTTATCTGGGCCGGAAAGGGAACCTGCTGACAGTTAAATTCAGAAATAATGAGACGATGACTCTCACCCTCCGTCCCCGAGAAAAAGAGAACCTCCTCCAGACCATCGAAAAATTCCTGCAAGTGTTAAAATAGGGACAGACACTATTTAATTTGACAAACAAATCAGTTCGTTGTAATGTTTAAGCATGTCACGCAGTGCAAGAATCGTTGTTCCAAATTTTCCCTACCATATTACCCAAAGAGGAAATTATCGTCAGGATATTTTTCAAGACGATGAAGACCGCTTAAGATATCTTTCCTG
>JAADIA010000053.1 GCA_013151555.1 Nitrospirota bacterium
CTGATTCTCCTGGGAAGTGGACTAATGGGATTGATAAGGTGGAGAAGAAAGAAGTCGGTGAGTTAAGGAGTTATTTGTTACTACTCTAATCCCTGTTCGGCGATTTCGAGGGCTTTGAGGAGGGCTTTGGCTTTATTCTTCGTTTCCTGATACTCCTTTTCGGGACGGGAATCAGCGACAATTCCCGCTCCCGCCTGGACGTAGGCAGTATCTCCTTTCACCACAATGGTTCTAATGGTAATACAGCTATCCAAGTTTCCCGAGAAGCCGAAATATCCCACTGCTCCCGCGTAAGGACCTCTCCTTGTCGGTTCCAGTTCCTCAATTATCTCCATGGCTCTCACCTTGGGAGCTCCGGTCACCGTCCCGGCGGGGAAACAAGCCTGGAGGACATTAAACTGGTCTTTCCCTCTTTTCAGTTTGCCCACTACATTGGAGACAATATGCATCACGTGGGAGTATTTCTCGATGGTCATCATCTCATCAACGCGTACGCTGCCGTAACGGCATACCCTTCCCACATCGTTCCTTCCCAGGTCAACAAGCATAATATGTTCGGCTTTTTCCTTGGGATCAGCCAATAGTTCCTTCTTTAAAATTTCATCTTTTTTCTCATCCGCTCCCCGGGGTCTTGTCCCGGCGATCGGTCTTAAGGTAACCTTGCCCTTCTCAGCCCGGACCAGAATCTCCGGGGAGGAGCCGATAATCTTCAAGTTTCCAAATTTCAGGAAATACATATAAGGCGAGGGATTGACCGACCGCAGAGCCCGATAGAGGTCAAAGGGATCTACCTTAATCTTCTTCTCCCACCTCTGGGAGAGAACGACCTGGATAATATCCCCTGCTCTTATATAACCTTTAGCTTTCCGCACGCTTTTTATAAAACTTGTTTTGGTAAAGTTAGATTTAAGCGGGGATCTGGTTTTCCTGCCCCGGGGCCGGGGAACAGCAAGGGCAGGTTTCCGCAACCGGGCGACAACTTCCTCTATCCTCTCCGTAGCTGATTTATAAGCTCTGTCCACCTGCCGGCGAGAAGGGATAGCGCTCTTTTCGATGAAAGCATGAGAGACAACCTTCATAGTATGATTGACATGGTCAAAGATCACCAAGCAAGAGCTGAAAACAAAGATACAATCGGGCAATTTCAGATCGTCAACGTTTTCCTGGGGAAGCGTTTCGAAGAAGCGGACCATATCGTAACCGATATAACCTACCGCCCCTCCCGGGAAGCGAGGAAGTCCCGGGGAGATGACAGGCTTATATTCCGACATAATCTCTTTCAACGCTTGCAGGGGGTCGCCTTTAACGGTTATCGTCTCTTTCTTCCCATCCCGGATAATTTCCACCTTACTCCCTTTGCTTTTAAAGACGAGCTCGGAACCGCTTCCCAGGAAAGAGTACCGGGCCAATTTCTCCCCTCCCTCCACGCTCTCTAAAAGATAGGAATATTCATGGTCGGCAATCTTCCGGAAGGCAGAGACCGGCGTCTCCATATCCGCCAATATCTCCCTATAAACAGGTATCAAGTTCCCCCTTTTAGCCAAGCGCCGAAACTCTTCCTTACTAGGAAAAAAAAGGGGACAGGCTACTTTTTTATCCATTACCCATCACTTTTTCTTAGTCTTTCTCATAGTCTGATTGTTGATTACAATCCAAACACTTTCCCGACTCACATCCACCATAATAAGTTTACCATTTGGAGATTGACGAATAACACTATGGCCAAATCTCTCCAGCTCTTTTTCCCTTAAATAAAGGTTCATCCACACGGCTTTAAAGTAGCCTGTTCCCCTTTTTCGCCTTCTTTCTAGCAGGTCTACAAAAGCCTCCAGACGGGTTATCATGCCCGCTTCCCCGGTATGCTCATCAAGGATGAAGTTGAGGACCGGCATATCATAATGGCGGCTCACTTTGGGAAGAATGCTCTGGGCAACAATCTCCGGCATACAAGTAAAAGGCATTAAATGAATGAGACCATCATAGCCCCGCTGCTTGGCGATAATAGTATTTCCTACCGAGATGTTGCATTCCGCTCCCACATTATATCCCAAGTAAGGCTCCGCTGCTTTTAAGGCCCGGCTCTTTGACCTCCAGTTCCAGAAATCCAGATGGATGCGGTGAAGAATATTCTCACTTAACCAAAGGCACCTTACTACTTCCACTCCCATCTCACCTAATTTAGTCTCTATATTCAAATTGACAAAGGGTTCCCAGACAACATAGATCTCTCCGGTAACGGCAATCCTTAAGGGACGACGGCTCCGGTCTTGTTTGATGTTCTTCAATAAGCTCAGGCTCTCTCTTCCAACCTCTCTTAACCGAGAAATGTTCTCCGATGCATCTATCATCTTGATCGACTGCTGGTATACCTTGGTCGTCTCTCCTCGATTCACTTCGCAAGGGCGAATCCGGTGGCTCCGCCGTTCAATTCCCTCACAAAGCCTCATCTTGCGCCAGCCCAGCCAGAAAGCAGAGACAATCTCCCTTCGGGATTTGTCCCGGCCAAGATCGGCCAACCCTCCCACAAACTCGTTGCCGGACCGATTGGTAAGAGTAATCATACGGAAATCGTAACCCAACTCCCTGAGAATAACTTGGTGTATTCGGGCATAAAAACCTAACCGGCAGGATCCTTTGCCACTATCCCCGACCATAAGAAGGGTATCCGCTCCGCTTTCCAACCCCTCAATAAAATTGCCCAGATTTACCTTAAAGGGCAAACAGGCAAATTCGGGAGAATGTCTCATTCCCAGGTTGAGAGTTCTCCGGCTCGTCGGAGGAGGAATAACGACCTCTTGCCCCAACCCTTCCAAGATAGCTTTAACAACGATATTCATATGTCCCATATGAGGGAAAGTGATTTTCACTTAGAATTCCTCTCCGGCATCAAATTAGTGCATCTTCTGGGCGGTAAGCATAAAAAAGGTGCTAGGTTAAAAAACAATGTTTCTCAATCCTGCTCTCTTTGTGCTTCTCTTAGTATATATCACAGGCAAGCTTTCTTAGCAATAAAAAAAGAGCCGGTTTTATCCCGGCCCTTTCCTTCTTCCAAATTTTCAAAAAACCGCTATCTTGATAAATATCCTTATAAAGGCAAAATCCTCCTATTCTTCTGTTTCTTCAGCTTTCTCTCCCTCCGGATAATGCCGGCAACGAATGTATTCATCCGTAAAGCAGGGATAACTATTAATATCCTCGGTACTAATCTTCCGTTTACGATTTCCTGCTTTACAAACATAATGAAGGTCAGCCATACTGTGAGAAGCATCAAAGTAAGGACAATCACTCATAATTCTTTTCTCTTTATTATAACGATCAATTTTCTCCTTGCTCTTTTACTTAATACATGCACCGTTTTCTTAAGCGAAAGTTTAGTTTTTTTAAGTATTACTTCAGTTAAGGCTAAAAAAATAAACGCCTAAGACTCTGCCGGAGAAACAACCCAGATGACTACGGTCCTCCCTCGGCCGGTATTGTTCCATCCGTGAGGAAGTGAGGAATTGAAATAAAGGCTATCTCCCTCTTCCATAACATATTTCTTATCACCCACGAACACTTCCATTTTTCCTTTTATCAGAAACACAAACTCTTCCCCTTTATGCGAATAACGTCCCTTGCCTTGAATAGAGCCAGGTTCCATAGCAATAAGAAGAGGCTCCATTCTTCCTTTCGGAACATTCGGAGCCAAGAGACGAAAGACAGCCTTGGAAGCAGCGCTGTTTAACTTTTTTCCCTCTCCCCTCTTCAGAAAAAGAATCCTCTGAGGTTCATATTTATCCTCAAAGAAATGGGTAAGAGCAATCCCCAATGCCAAGCTGATCTTTTTCAAAGAGGAAATAGAAGGAGAGGCTATTTCTCTCTCCACCTGAGAGAGAAAACTTTCCGTATAGCCAGTCTTCTCTGCTATATCTTTAAGGGTTAAGCCCCGGTGCTTTCGCAACCTTCTTATTTTAGGTCCTAGTTTCAATTATTAGGCCCTCTCTCTTGACAGATTTCATGATACCAAAAGTCCCGAACTCTGTCAAGATGATTATTTCCTTGATGTTACCATTTTGTGATATAATACTTGTGTTAATCTTGATAATTCAATAAAATCCGACTGAATCCGCAATTTTTAGGGCAGATTGCAGGGGAAGAATCACAGGAGATAGCCGAATATAACGAATATTATCCCAAGGAGACGACAGATGAACACTGGCAGGACCGCCATTAACTTGGCCTGGAACAGGTTCTCTTCCCTTAATCCGGAGTTAGTAGCAAGAGCAGGTAAAGTAAAATACAGAGAAGATAAGTTTGAGGTCCCCTTTCTCGCAGATACATATATTATAGACAGGGAAAATCAAAAGGTCCTCAGGGATAAGGCCGAAGCAGGAGATTATTTCTCCATCCTTATTCTCCATTACTTAATTGGAGTAAAAGATATACCTCTATCAGGAAAGATACTTTCTTTTAAGAATCTTCCCTCGGGTCGCTTTTACTTTTCCGCTTTTCGCCAGAGAAGTCTCCAACCATTAATTGAAACTTTCGGAAAGCGTCCGGGTTCCTTACTTGCCGCAGGAGAAGCTTTAGGGGCAGAGAAGTTTGCTCAGGGAGATGCCGGGATTACCGTGAAAGTATTTCCCATGTTGCCGTGCCGATTTCACTGGTCATCTGGAAAGGGGATGAGGAATTGCCTCCCGAGGCAACCATCCTCTTTGATGCCACAGCTTCGCAGATACTGGAGACAGAAGACCTCTCGGCTGCCGCAGGAATGCTTGTCCGGCGCCTGGTCAAGGAAAGCAAAGGGAACTTACGAGGATAGACTCTTATCAAAATTTAGCAGCTGCAATTTCCGGGTTAACTTAACAAGAAAATTTGTCGCTTCGCTCCTCATTTCTTTTTGAGGGGGAAGATCTATCCCCCCTCAACGTTCGCTTTCTCTCCCTGCTCTTCCCAGAATACAAGCAAGTTCATTAAAGTCCTTCACCAAATAATCGGCACCAGCTCTTTTTAAGGTATCTGCATTGTTGCCGGTCAATCTCCCAATGGCTACGATTCCTGCATCTTTAGCAATAGTCATGTCATGTTTTCCATCACCGATAAGCGCTGAACCAATTTGAAATTGGGTAGGATTCATATTCAACACCTGTCGAATAATTTTAAAATGCTCCTTCCCTTTAGTCATCCCTGTGTCCCGGTAATCCGTTCCCAGCATCAGTTTAAAATATTTACTAATTCCGGCTTTACTCATTTTTGCTTCCACAACTGAAGGAGAACAGCTGCTAATGACAATCAATACGTAACCCGCCTGCCAAAATTGTTCGATTGCACCCGGCACATCCGGAAAGAGAGTGGGCTGAGACTCTTGAACAAGTACCCAAAATCGATCTATCAAATCTGTGACGTTTTCTGTTTTAGGGCTCTTTGATAATCGAAAG
>JAADIA010000078.1 GCA_013151555.1 Nitrospirota bacterium
AATAGGGAATCTCCTCTTCTAATTACAGATTAACTGCAAGTTTCATGCCAATTGCTCATCATAACCATGAAAAAAGAGGATGCTTTCTTTAATGCCCTTACTTTACAGTATCTTAACGATATAGAAATTGCCCCCCGAGCAGTTATCCCTCTCCTTTCCCATCTTCATATGTTTAATAATATCAACAATTTTCTCTCAAAAAAGCAAGAAATTTAAGATTAACTATTGTCTTTACCATGTTTTATCATAATTGTTGTCTTAAATCAACATCAATAGGCTTTCTTTTGGAAAGTCACCATAATCCGGTTTTATTCGGTAATCCGGTACAGGTGCACCGCGTTACCCTTGAACGCGTCGGTGAAAGAGCCTTTCTTTATGCTGACGGTTCGGCCCTCGCCGATAACCTCGGCTGTGGCAGTTCCGATACCAGCCAGCTTGAACGTCGCCTTGGTGTCTTCCTGATACATCGCCACGGCGAAGACATAGGTCGCCCCGCCGCGCTTCTTCATTATCGCGTGAACGGGCGTCTTGGGGTTCGTGGACGTCACAGTCAGCTCGCCGGTGATCGTCGGGCTGTTCAGTACCGGCGCCAACTGCTTGATCCGCTTGTTGATCGCGGTGATGGCGGCGAGCATCTTGGGATTGTTGAGCAACGCGTGCTCATTGAACTTCGGCTTGAACTGGTGAACGAAATAATCAATGCCGCGCGCGCCGTGGATAATAGCCATCCAGACCTCGGCCTTTACCTGGTGCGGCGTCGGCTTGGATCTCGGAGCCGCCGAAATGCTCCCGGTCTCGATGTGCACCCAGACCGGCTTCTTGTCGCCGCACCACTTTCGCAGGCGCACCACTCCGCGAGGCACGTACCACAGCGCGTCTTTAAGGGCAAGGGTAGTCTCGTTAACCGGGTATATGTCAAAAGCGATGATATCCGCACCCTTGATGTATTCGGGATAATCTTCCAGGTGTCCCCTGCGCTCGCCGCGCCCTATGTACGTATTCCAGGCGACTCCCTGGCCCAGGCCCAGAAAGACCGGGCGGGTCGGATCGTTCTTCCTCATCTGCTTGTAGTCCCGGACGATCCACTTCGGGGGAACGGGAGGTCCGTAGCCGCGGTAAGCCTTCGTAGCCAGGCCGCGTTTCCTGTATATCTCCGGCCAGGCTTCCTTGATCTTTTCCTTGTCGCTCTTCCAATAGGTCTTGAACCTGTGTGCATTGTCCGGCTCGTCGCCTTGCATCCAGCCGACGATGATCTTCTCGTCGCCCAGGTGCTTGAGGGCATATTCGTTCTGATGGCAGATGACGGGCATACCCGCCGCTTCCAGCTCGGCGAGCTGCTTCGCCGTCGGGCCCTTCCACAAACCAATGTACAGGTTGATTCCTGCGTCCTTGTATCGCGACGCGAATTTCGGATCCTGCAGCCAGACAGCGATCGGGAAGTAGCTTTCATCCTTGCCGGGCCCGTTTTTCCACCGGGCGTACGGCGTCGGGTTCCACTTTGCCAGCGGCGCCAGCACGGTCAGGCCGGCTGGAGGCGTCGGGGGCGGCGGCGGCCAATGCGTCGCGACCTTGGAGGCGGGCCCAAGCCTTACGCTCAGGTCGTCCACCCAGAGAACCTGGCCGACGCCCGTCGTGCCGCCGAAAAAGACCACGCTGGTGAATCCGTTTAACTTCGACTTGTTCCAGATGAACCTCTTGTACCTCGCATTGACGTTTTTACCGTCGAACAGGATGGAAAGCCCTTTCTCCGGATCGAAATCGAATGTCCACTTGTGCCAGCCCCCTTTGCGCCTGATGCCGAGATACTGAACCTCCTGCCAGGGCCTTTCGTTATTGCCGGGGTTAAACGTAGGTACAGCGTATGTCTTGTCGCCGGAGAGATAGGGTGCGTAAACCGGCCCAACCGCCAGGACGCGACCATCCGCCTGCATCAATCCCCACATGGCCCCGGCACCGTAAGCTTTCGGCTTGGCGGGAGCGGCGCCGTCTTCATAAACCCAGAATTCCACCTTCCCGGTCCCGTTGGTATCACGCAATTTCAGGACTGCTTTACTCTTCGGCGCCAATTTGAGCGAGCCTGCGCCTTCGCGCTTTCTCGTCGTGTCGATCGTTACGTCGCCGATGATTACGAACCTATCCAGCGCCGCCTTGTTGTTGAAGGTGATAACCTTCGGGCCCGCGGACGCGCCAACGGCAAGTTGCGCCGCTACGCCTACAATGAAAACCGCGGTTACTAATGTAGCAATCCCTTTCATCGCGTATCTTCTTCTAATAATGGTTCCATGATGAACTCCACATGCACGGACTTTCAGTTGCATCAATTGGAACGTTCCAAATCAGAACGAAAAAACTTGCTCCTAAAAATCCCCGCCCCTCGTTGATTTTCTCATATCCTGATAGATATATCATAAGTACATATTAAAGGCAGGGTTAGCTCAGGTACAGTTAGCAATAACAACATTCCTTATTCGTGATAATACCAACAATTCAAATCCTTGTCAACGGTTCGCCATTCTCTTATTGACAACCTCCTTTCCTCTTTGGTTTTGAGAGCAAGCGGCAAGACGCTCCCCCCTCCCGGCCCGGTTAGCTAAAACCCTCGAGGGGGTTCTAACCCAGAATAGGTGCTGTTGACAGGAGGCAGCAATTATGATAAGTTAGGGTGAGGAACAAAAAAATTGGAGAGAGAATTTCTACAAGAGACAATAAGGAACTTCAGCGACGGATTTCTGAATCTGATTTTTCCCCTTAATTGCCTTATCTGCCGGAGAGGCTTAGAGTCCGATAACAAGAAATACCTTTGCAATAACTGTTGGGCAAAGGTAAGGCTGCTCAAGGAACCGCTATGCTCCCGATGCGGACGACTTTCAGCTCTCTCCATCTGCCTCTCCTGTAAGACAGAACGGCACTACTTCCAAACTGCCCGGGCCGTGGGTTTATACGAAGGAGTTTTGAGAGAATGTATTCATCTCCTCAAGTACGGCAAGAAAATTTATCTGGCCCAATTCCTGGGAGAATTGCTCGCGGAATCGATGCGGAATGATAGCAATTTAAGAAAAGCAGACCTCCTTGTTCCCGTTCCTCTTGACGAAAGAAGATATCGGGAGAGAGACTTCAATCAGGCTTACCTCCTGGCACAGGTAATGAACCGCTACCTTAAGACTCCCGTCTCCGCCCGGAACCTGAGCAGAACAAGAATTGCTCTTCCCCAAGCCCGACTTAACCGCAAGCAGAGAAGAGAGAATGTCAGGGAGCTTTTCCAGGTCGGAAACGCAAAAGAATATCAAGGGAAAAATATCCTTATTATAGACGATGTTTTTACTACCGGGGCAACGGTTAATGAGTGTGCCAGAGTGCTTCGCAAGGCCGGAGCCCGGGAAATAAATGTCTTAACGGTAGCTAGGGGAGAATAATATGAAAAGAAAAGGCATCCTCTTTGTTGTCTCCTCTCCCTCCGGAGGGGGAAAGACAACCATCTGCCGGGAACTTATGAAATGGTCCCCGGAGCTCAATTACTCGATCTCCGTAACCAGTCGCCCCGCGCGAGCCGGAGAAAAGGAGGGAAAAGATTACTACTTCGTCTCGGAAAAGGAGTTCGAGGAAAGAAGAGGAAGAGATGAATTTGCCGAATGGGCGGAAGTACACGGCCATCGCTATGGAACTCCTCGCAAGTTCCTGGATGAAGCTCTCAGCTCAGGCAAAGATATTATCCTGGACATTGATGTTAAGGGCGCTTTACAGATAAAAGATGAATACAAAGAGTCTTCCTGCCTTATCTTCCTCCTCCCCCCCTCTTTGGAAACATTAGCCACCCGCCTCAAGAAAAGAAACACCGATAATGCCCGGGAGGTTGAGAAACGGTTAGCCAAGGCTAAGGAGGAGATATCTTTCCTTAAAGAATATCATTACGTCGTCGTTAATCAAAAGCTCTCCCAGGCAGTGCAAGAAGTCCAAGCCATCATTACTGCTGAGCGCTGCCGGGTAGGAAGAATAAAAGTCAATTAATCAGGATTATGCCCCTAAAATTTTCTCAAGTTTTTTCTTGTAAACATCTGAATCCTGACAAATTTTTTCAGGTCTTTTTCCTGTTTTATTTGCATCTACATCTTATCGCATTTAATTCCCCACTTTCTTAAAACCCACATCATCGGGCACCAATTCGTGAATGCGGATTGCAGAAGATTGGCACCGACAAAGGCCGTAAACCACAACCATTTCGGGCTTACAAAACAAGCAAGGATAAGACTTATCAGAATGAAAAAACCAGCAATACCCCGCAAACCTCTCTCTACGGTCATTTTTATCACCTCCCTTAAAAGCTATATCTTACCGTTACCTGGACATTATCATCTTTCTTGTGTTGACCCAAAGCAGTGTTTGGATTACTCCCGCCAAAGATGTTTACTCCCAGCATCGCCTGGAGATTATCGGTAAAGTTATAACTAACCTCCGGCATTAGCAAAAAGTCCTCCGCGTCCGGACTATAGAGAGAAAACAAGGAAAGCTTCAGGGTTTGATATTTAAGCAACTTTGTAAGTCTCAAAGCAAGGTATTGATGAAGCTGTTGTCTCTTCCCAAATGCGGAAGGCAGGTTATCTTCATACTGACGGTATTCATACATCAGTTCGCCATAATATTGGAGTCCAAGGGTAAAATCACCGGGGAAGGCCTTTTGATACCCAATCAAGAATTTTGATTGAGAATTGTCAATCCCGGGATTGCTTCCTTCTCGATCGTCCCGGGAATCGTAATAGCCGTATTCAGCGCTCACTACTCCTCCTAAGGCGCTTTTCTGGGCACTCATTCCATAGACAACCAACTTCGGATAGAAATATGAAATAGTGGAAGGGGAATTAAAATTATCGGCTTTCATCCCGGGAGTTCTAAAAAAACCTTTGTAAGCGTAAACCGAAACGTCAAAGTCTCCAATATATCTATATAGTCTTAAGGCATACTCGGTATTGTGAAAAGTTGAGCCGGGTTTACCGGTAGCTCTATTCGTAACAGCCGGATAGGGGTCAAAGGAATGGAATCTCCCCGGAGAGGGGAGAGCATCCGGCTCAAAAAAGGGGATGGCAACAGCCTCAATTGATACAAGGTCGGAATAAACCTCCACCTTTAGGCTATCCACTCCTATCTTCAAATACTCCAGGGGCCTTCCGGAATAGAAGGCTTGCCAATCCTTGGGAAAGACATCATTGATAAAGAGAAGGTCTCCCACTCCCCAGGTAATTATCTGCCGGCCCATTCTCAGGGCAAATTTATCCCCCGTAAAGTCCAAATAACCTTCCCGAAGGTCTGCCTTAAACTCTGTTTCAACCCAATCGTGGTAAAAATCAGATTTTATAAATGCTCCTATTTTGCTTTTTGGGGGATAAAACGAACCTTTGAGCTCTACTCTTTCTTCTCCCCAGAGCAGATTCCCCTTCTTTGCTTGCGGCGGATTATTATCCGAGAACCTAAGCGAATAATCCGTCTGGAAGAAACCCTGTAAGGACAACTCCCCGGCAAAAGCAGAAGGCAGAAGACAGAAGACAGATAACAGAAGAAAGATGAGAGATAACAGATAAGAGATTTTTCTGACTTCTGTCTTCTGACTTCTGTCTTCTGAATTTACCTTATCCATTTTAAAGGAGGTCTCCTTAAGTAACGCTCGGAAAACAGGTTATCTTCTATTCCCAAATTGTATTGGACCGCCCGGAGAGTTACCTCTGTCCGGTGACCGGTTTTAACATTCCGCATTACCCGTCCGGTTACCGTCGGAAATCCATCTATATCTTTAATCACCAGAGCCTCAAAGACCCGGTACAATTCATTCTGCTTATCATAGAATTCTTCTTTTAAGGGTAAATAGGTTTTTTTATCAATCCAGGAAATCCTTTTGGTGTAAACTGACGTTTTTTTGGGAATACTTTCAATTACAAAACTTTCTTTACCGTTCAATTTTTCTTGCCTCAACAGGGTATGAGTATCTTCCGTGGGCTTTCTACCGGAGATATCTTCATAGGTAAAATCGCTTCCGACAAAACTGGAATATTTATCGTTGGCGGCAATTCTCTTTACCAGATTAATCGCCGGAATAAAAAGCCAGCGGTCATCGTCTCTGTCCGGGTATTTATAAACCATAAAGGTAATCCCTCGTACATCCGCGGGTTTGTAAAAATACATGAAATATTTCTGGTTCCCTCCTTTTTGCTCATTTTTCCTTAACATAACCAGATCTCTTATCCTTTTTCTCCCCCCTTTATTTATAAGTTCCATGAAGACTTTTGCCTTCATATCCTTACCGGTATAATAGAAAGCAAGCCTTGATTTAGCAATAATCTTTTCGGCAGTGAAGTTGTTTTCTGCCGCCAATACCGGCCCCAATTTTAAAAACGCTGCTGCTATCAAACCGATAATTAACAAGACCTTAATAACTTTCATTTTGAGACCTCCTTTGCAAATAGGCGATAATGTCAAAAACTTTTATCTGAAACCCTTTTTAACCTTTCACCCTTTTCTTAAACACTCTCCAAGAATCCATAACCTAATTTGTTATATACTTTATAAGCACATCCTATAATTTTCTCCGTTAATCCTTCATCCTGCATCTTTACTACCTCTTTTAGGTTCTGATTTACATGATAACTTATCCTGGCTATCCTGTTTATCCTGTCAAATTTTCTTCATGTCTTTTTTATGTTATTTTTGACACTAGCAAATAGGCTTTTACCCCAGATCCTCATAAGGGCCGGAAGCAAAATAAGCGTGGTCAGGAAACTAAAGATCATCAAGATGGAAAAAAAGGCTCCTACGGTTATATAAGGAGTGAGGGTAGCTCCCAATAAGGGCAAAAAACCAAAGGTTATAACGATGGCATTCCGGGTGATGGCCCGGGCCGGTTCCTGGAAGATATAGGCATTAGTAGCCTCAATATTTTTGTACTTCTTATATCCAGCTCTAAAACGCTGCAAGAAATGGATGGCAAAATCGATGGCCATGCCCAAGCTCAAAGCTGAAACTACGGCAATAGGCATATCATAATCTTTTCCCAGGAATCCGACCAGTCCATAGGAAGAAATAATGGCAAAGCTCAGTGGTAACATGGAAATTATCGCCAGCCTTAGAGAGCGAAACTCAAAAATCATCAGCAAAAATACGATAAAAAAGCTTCCCGATACCGCCTTAAGCATTCCGAAGACCATCAGGTTCTGCCAGACCTTATTAATATAGGTGAGACCCGACCAGCTAACCGTTATCCCGGCAGGAGGCGGATTTTTCTTTATAAAAGCGGAGGTGGAATCCTCAACCCGGCTCATCTGGATATTGTCTCCCCCTTTCATCTGGACCCAGATATTGGCTTTTTGGGCTCCATAATCTATAAAATTATCCAGCTCATTCGGGTCTCCGGTCATAGAGAATAAGAAAAGATACTGACCAATCTCATTGCGCTTCCCGGGGACAGAGTCAAAGGACTTGTTCTCATCATGAAGGACATAATTGATCCTTTTGACAATGTCGGCGATGGAAGAAGTTTTACCGACAATCTTCAGGTTGGCAAGATGATTCTGCAGCTTATTGATATAAGCCATTACCGCCGGATTTTTGATGGCCTCTTCCTTATCGCCTTTTACCACTAAATAAGCCATATAGGTTCCCCCGAAGAACTTGTTCATAACCTTGTCGGCAATTCTAATCTTCTGGTTTGGTTTAAACCATTTTACCGGGTTGTCGTTAATCCGGATTTGTTTGATTCCTATTATTCCTGCCAGCAAAATTATCGCTGCCCCGATAAGGATAACCTTACTTTTTGCAAAAGCAAAATTACCCAGAGGTTTCAACATTCTATCTAAAAACGACCTTTTTTGCCGCCTTCTTTCCAAAAAGAGGGCGAGTTTTTCTTCATTCATAAGCATTATTATGGCCGGGACTACCGTGTGAGAAAACAACCAGGCAGCCATGATGCCGAAGGCGACAAAAAGGCCGAATATTCTCACGGGAGGAATATCCGCCATAGCCAGGGAAGCAAAGCCAACCGCCGAGGTAATCGAGGTGAAGAACATGGGACGGTAAAGGTCTTTCATGGTAGCAATGATCGTTTTTCGTTTATCTTTGATAAAGGGATAACGGTCGAAAAAGTCACTTAAGATGTGGATGTCATCCAGGAGGGCAATAGGCATAAGGAAGATGGGAATCATGGAACTCATAATATGAACGGGAAACCTCAGGCCGATTAAAAGTCCCATGGCCCAGACCACCGCTAACACCGCATCCATCATCGGGGAAATGAGAAACACTCCTTTTCTAAAAAGAAGGAAAAGAAGGATGAGAATAAAGAGCCCGGCCAGGGGAGCGGTAATGCCCATCTGGATAAACATGTCATGACCAAAAGTAGCCTCGGCAACGGGTAAACCGGCTAAGTAGTATTTCTCTTCCGGAGATAATTCTTTTTTAAGAATTCTTTTAATTTCTTTGGATATGCGATAACCTTCGGATTTCTTGGCTATGGGAATATAAATAGCGGTAGCCTTACCATCTTGAGAAACAATTTTATCAACAAAGAAAGGGTTGCCATAAACGGCATTTTTAAGCTTTTCTATCGCCTGGGGGTTTTGAGGGACTTCTTCCATAAAATGCTTTATTACGAGGGTGCCATTTTCGGAAGTGACATTATCCGAGGTGCGCAAACTCACTACATTCTCAATAATTACGCCTTTAATCTTCAGGATAGCATCCGTTACCCGGGCAATTCTTCTTAAGGTATCGGAATTAAAAATCCCCTGTTTATCAACAATACCGACCACTAAAAGGTCATGAATGCTGAATTCCTTTTTCATCTTTTGGTAAAAAACTCTCTCCGGTTGATTCTGCTCAAGCATATTCTCCGGGTCGGTATCTATTTTTATCTTGGGAAATTGCAGGGCAAAAAATATGGTCGCGATTAAGACTAAGAATATGGTTGTTTTGGGGAACCGGGTAACTATGCCCGTTAATTTGTGTAACACCAGAATATCTCCCTACGCTCTTACGGGTAATGTCAAAAACTTACCCACTTCATTTGACAGGATGAACAGGATAAACAGGATTTTAATTCTCAGATGACTTATCCTGTCTATCCGGTTAATCCTGTCAAATGTTCTTCATATCTTTTTCATGTTATTTTTGACACTATCCTCTTACGGCCACTACTCCATAATTGTATTGGCCTAATTCCATGGTCTTATGAATACAAAATTTATTCTTTATCAGTATCTCTTTCATCATAGATAGAGAAATCCTCTCTTCGAGCGGCGGCCCTAAGGGGGAGGGAACTTTCTTCCATTCAATAATAGCTATTTTGCCTTTATCTTTGAGTAAACGTCTCAGTTCCCGAAAGAATAAGTCCCGGTTTTCCAATTCATGGACCATAGCGGAAAGGAAGCAATAGTGGACCTCTTTTGCCTTAAGGGGTATTTTATTCTCTTGAGAAAGGAGCACCTCGACATTATGAAGTTTTTCTTTTTCGATTCTTTCTCTAAGGTCAATTAACATTTCTTTAGAGATATCCGCAGCGAAAACCTTTCCTTTTTCCCCCACAAGGCAAGCAAGAGGAAGAGTAAAGAATCCTGTTCCACAGCCAATATCAGCCACCGCCATCCCGGCCTTTATCCCCAGAGATATTAGAGCCTTTTCCGGATTAAGCAATTTTTTTCTCTCGGGACTATCCAACTTTTCCTTCATCTCGAGAGGAAACTTATGCACCTTTTTAGGATACTGATTCTGAGCACTCATTTTCTTAACCAACTTTTCATTCTCAGCCAATTGTTCAAAGAGCACCTCTTTCAAAATATCGCAGGCTTTAATCATCTTGGGATTAGCAATTTTGTAATAAATATTTAAACCGGCCCTCCGAGTTGTTACAATCCTGCCTTGTCGTAAAATTGCCAAATGTTGAGAGAGATTTGCCTTACGCAGCCCTAACAGTTTAGTCAATTCTTCTACAGATTTTTCTCCTTCCCGCAAAGAGTTAAGAATCTTCAAACGAATAGGGCTGGAAAGGCTTTTGCAAACCTCGGCATGCATCTGAAATATCTTTTCTTCCATGTTACACCTCCCGGGATTATCCTGTTTCATAATCAATTAATTGCGCAACTATTTTACCAAAATGCTCAGATGCTGTCAAGCCTTTTCTGAATTCTTTAGGGGGCACAGGCAGACAAAGGGCATTACATAAGCCCGAAGGCTGAAACCGGACGAGGGCGTTTTCCTCGACCGAAGGGGAATGTCCACGCGACCCCTTTTTATTGTTGAGAAAAGTGAACAAGTGGTTTTTTTATGAATGTTAGCGTTAAGTACTGGCACGGGAGGAGTTAACTACCGGAACTCTCGCCCTGGTGTGGTTTTCCTTGAACATTGAAGAGGTAGCGCTTCCCCCATCGTAGAAAAGAAGAGAGAGAAGCTTGTTCTTAACCTGTCCTGGAAGAGCAAGTTAAGGAAGTGGGCAATAAAAAATCAAATTCCCCTGGTTCTGGCACGAAAATTGCATGCTTTTTCTTAATTACAATATATTAAGCTGCCTCGTCTTAAAAAAAGGACGAGATGAAATAGCTCTTTTCTGAAAGAGAGGTGATCATTCTTACCGGATCCACGCGCAGACGGATAAACGAGCACATTTTATTGTGAAAAAATGACAAGGAGATGATAAGAATGAAAAGGATATTTGGTTTATTGATGGCCCTGATGATGGTCTGGGGGTTTTCGGGGCAGGCGCAGGCCACCCTGATCCTCAGAGGTACGGATACTCTGGGCAATCCGCTGATCTATGACAATGACCTGAACATCACCTGGTATGGTAATTCCAACCTCCCTAATATCTGGCAGAATCAGGTGGACTGGGCCTCAGCCTTGACAGTGAATTTCGGCAGCACTGTTTATACCGACTGGCGTTTGCCGGCAACGGTGGACGGCGAGTATAATTATGGTTATGACGGCACCACTACGGTTGGCTATAACATCACGAACAGTGAGATGGGGCATCTCTACTATACAGAGCTGGGGAACCTGGGAGCAGAAGATACTTCCGGAGCATGGCAATCAGACCAGGGCCTGAAACACCCCGGTGACTTTATTTTGAGCAACGGCCCCTACTGGTCGGGCACGGAGCATTCCGCGGCTCTCGGCTGGGCATGGTACTTCAGTTTCTACAACGGTTTCCAGAACACGATCAAAACTGAGGGCACCTACGCGGAGATCGACTACTACGCACTTGCCGTGCGGCCCGGCAATGTTGTAATTCCCGAACCGGGCACAATGTTCCTCTTAGGTTCCGGTCTAATCGGACTTGTCGGGTTCCGGAGGACGTTCAGGAAGAGGTAAACATAGATAGTAAATAACAACCGGCAAACATTAAAGGCAGGGGAAAACCCTGCCTTTTTCTTTGGGAAGGTCGGGTCTATAGGAGGATAGAGCTTAACTTAAGAAAGGAGAGAACCAATATCGCAAGGGGGATTTGAACCCCTGACCCGTCGCTTTCGCTCTCCCGCAGGGGGGCTGGCCCCCCTAGGGCGTCCGCCACAAAGATTGGCGGACTGATAACCCCCCAGACGTAAGGGGATTCTCCCCTTACCAACCCCGCAGGTCGGGGGAGAAATGGAGCAAGGGGGATTTGAACCCCCGACCTGTACGTTGCGAACGTACCGCTCTCCCTACTGAGCTATTGCCCCGCAAAAATATTTCTTTATTCCGGCTTTAGAGGAAATATTACTACTTTCCCGAGCATAAGTCAATCCATTTTCAGCAAGCTTCTGATAATAGAACCCGGCAAATTAATTTTTTCTTGACATAATCTGATTATCCATGTTAGGCTTAGGAAAGGAAGGGAGGAAAAAGAAATGAAGCAAGGGAAGCCAACCCGTTCGGAGAAACGCAAGTATGTCCGGCTTCAGCCCAAAGAAGCTATTTCCGTCCATTTCAAGATAGTGACCAAAAGTGAAGGGGAGAAAGTTCCCATCCACCACCGTGCGAAAACAAAGAATGTCAGCGGGGGGGGGATGTTCCTGGAGATACCTCTCTTAGAACCGAAGTTACTGGAAGGAGTACTCCGAGGAACTCACAATCTTTTCCTGGAGATAAACATTCCTACCTCTTCTTACCTCGTTAAGGCTTTAGCTAAGGTAGTCTGGATAGAGGGAAAAACCTCGAAGCAATATGGGGTAGGAGTATCTTTTCTCTCTATCAATGAAGAGGACCGGGATAAACTTATGGAATATATCATTGAGGGGTGCCTTCAGGAGTAATAATAGCTCGCCTTGAGCAACCGGTTATAGTCAGTTTACGCTGACGGGAAAGATTTTCCGCCCGAAGGGCTAACCCCGTTCGCCGGAGGCGAACTTTCCCCGTCCGACTCAGTCGGACTATCCCGTCACGAAGTGACTATTACTTGTAGCTATTACTTCTCCGGTTTTACCTTGGGAAGACCATAAACTCCGTTCTCTTTCTCCCACTTGCCCTCATCCTTTAATATCTTGAGCCGTTCCTGCCTCTTCAAGACATTCCTCCGCTGCTTACCTCGGGAACCACCGGCTTTCAGGCTTGAATGTTGAGTCATGATTTTACTCCTCCTTTGTAAATTAGCGGGCCTGTATCGCTTTGCGCTTTACCATCCTCAAGCAAATTTTTAGACTTTCAGTATACAGTAACATATTCGAACTTTGAGGTCAAGATTTCCTTGCTAAGGGCAAGGAGAGTAGTATATAATGAAGTATTGTGAAGATACTTAAGCTTTATATCCTTAAAGAATTTTTTCCTCTGCTTTTTTTATCTTTTATCATCTTTACTTCCATTCTGCTTTTGGGGAATATGCTCGAACTCCTGGAGATGGTGGGTAAAGGGGGAATAGCAGCAGGGAAACTGATTTTTTACATTTCTCTCTTCTCCATTTCTTACTCTCTCCCCATGTCTACCCTGGCAGCAACAATGATGAGCTTTGGGAGATTAGCCCAGGACAACGAGATAACGGCAGCGAAAGCCAGCGGGATAAAAGTTCGTTCTCTTCTCACTCCGGTTCTTATTATGGGATTCCTTCTCAGCCTTTTCTCTCTCTACCTGAACAACTCTGTCGTTCCCAAGGCTCAATACCGGTTTGAAGTTCTCTCCCAGAATCTGGGAACAAAAAATCCCGAGCTCATCTTTCGAGCAAGAACTTTCATCAAAAATTTTGAAGGATACAGATTGTTCGTGGAAAAAGTGAAAGGAAATTTACTCTATGGCGTGCACATCTGGCAGCTAAGGAAAGAAAACCCTCCTCTGACCATCTTTGCTAAAAGAGGTAAGATAACCTCCGACCCCGCAAAACGGATGATAACCCTTAAACTGATGAACGGGACAAGAGAAGAAGTTGACCCGGGAGTTCGCGGAGAATACAGTCGTTCCGAGTTCTCTGTTTATTATTTTAATATTGCTCTGCCTGCAGAGCGAGTAAGGACTAATAAGAGACGTAAGGAAATGACCATTCGAGAACTGAGGGAAGCGATAAAAGAACTTAAAGGGAAAAGAGTTTATCCTCTTTTAGTAGAGATTCACCGGAAGCTATCCTTATCCTTTGCTTGTCTTACCTTTGTCCTCATCGGCGCTCCCCTGGGAGTTATGTTTAAAAAAGGAGGGAAATCCATAGGGTTCGGACTAAGTTTTCTCCTTATCCTCATCTATTATATAATGACTATGTTGGGAGAATCCCTCGGGGAGAGGGGAGTACTTCCGCCCGTTCTGACCATGTGGGCACCGACCATTCTCCTCAGCAGCATAGGTCTTTTCCTCATCTTCAGGAGGATTGAGCGTTGAGAATCCTCGACCGCTATATCACAAGGAGTCTTCTCCTCTCCTACCTCGGAGCTCTTCTGACTTTCATTTCTCTATACTTAATAGTGGACCTATTCGCTAACTCCGATGAATGGCTCCAGGCAAAGATGTCCTTACCAACGGTCCTTGATTACTATCTGAATCTTATTCCCGGGGTATTCATCCTTGTCGGACCGGTGGCTTTACTTCTGGCTACTCTTTTCGGGTTAGGGACACTTTGCCGGAATAACGAACTCACGGCTATGCAAGCCAGTGGGATTAGCCTCTACCGGACGCTTCTTCCTTTACTTCTCCTGGCTTTTTTCATCAGCCTTTTCACTATGTTCATCAACGAAGCAAGTGTTCCCCAAGCCGCCCGGAGGGTAAACGAGATACAAAAGATGCGGCAGGAGAAACATCGGGGAGCACTTGTATATCGGGATATCCAGTTGTTCGGAGAATCCGGAAATATATTCTACGTCAAGTCTTTCAATAAGAAAGAAAAAGTTCTGAAAGGAATACAGATCCTGAAATATTCTTCCCGGGGGCTTATGGAATCGAGAATCGATGCTAAAGAAGCTAAGTGGTCGGATGGCCGGTGGATTCTTTCCAATGGATTCCGGCAAAAATACGATGAAAGAGGAGAACCTTCCGGCAAACCGGAACCTCTCCGGGAACTCAAAATTGCGGAAACCCCGGAAGATTTTTCCGCCAGCGAAAGGAAAGAGACAGAGCTCGACTTCAGAGAATTGAAAAAGCGGATAAGGACGCTGGAGAAAGGTGGGGTCAGACCGAGAAGAGAACTGGTAGAACTTTATTCAAAACTTTCTCTCCCCTTAGCCAACCTGATTATCATTCTTATCGGGATCCCCTTTGCTCTCCATACGCGCCGGGGAGGACTCATCGTGGGGTTCGGTAAGGCTATCGGGATAGGGTTTACTTACTTAGCCTGCTTCCGGTTAGGACAACTCCTCGGACGGGGAACCTTGCCCCCCATCGCCGGTGCCTGGCTGGCGAACATTATCTTTGCCACTGTCGGAATTATCCTGATTATTAGAGTCAGGAAGTAGAATTAAGTATTTTTGCTTAATCCTTACCGCTTAATCCTTAATTCTGCTTTTTTCATGTCCCCATTTCCCAGGAACTGAGATACTGCTTCTGTTCCTTCGTCAAAGAATCTATCTGTACCCCCATTGATTTAAGCTTGAGACGGGCAATTTCCCTGTCTATGGATGAGGGAACAGCGTGGACTTTTCTCTCCAGGCGACTTCCTTTTTCAACCAGGAACTCCGCCGAGAGAGCTTGATTGGCAAAGCTCATATCCATAACGGAGGCCGGATGTCCCTCGGCTGCCGCTAAGTTGATAAGACGTCCTTCCCCAAGGAGGTTTATTCGCCGCCCCTTGGAGAGAGTATATTCCTCGATAAACTCTCTTATCTTTCTTCTCTTCTGGCTCAATCGTTTTAAGGCATCTATATCTATTTCTACATTGAAGTGCCCGGCGTTAGCTAAAACCGCTCCGTCTTTCATCAACTGGAAATGTTCTTTCCTGATAACCCCCATATCTCCGGTAACGGTAACAAAAATATCCCCTTCCCGGGCCGCTTTTTTAAGAGGCATCACCTGATGGCCGTCCATCGTAGCTTCCAGGGCTTTCAGGGGATCAGTCTCGGTAACGATCACCTTAGCTCCCATTCCCTTAGCCCGGGAGGCAACTCCTCTCCCACACCAGCCATATCCGCAGACAACAAAGGTGCTTCCGGCCAAGAGGAGATTGGTCGCCCGCAATATCCCATCCATGGTACTCTGTCCTGTCCCATAACGGTTATCGAAAAAGTGTTTGGTGGGAGTATCGTTGACAGCAATTAAGGGAAATTTAAGGAGTCCTTTCTTCTCCAGACTCCTCAACCGGATTACGCCCGTAGTCGTCTCTTCCGTTCCCCCGATGACATTTTCAGCCAACTCTTTCCTTTGGGAATGGATATTAGAGATTAAATCCGCCCCATCATCCATAGTAATCATCGGCCGGGAATCAAGCACTTTCTTTATATGTTTATAGTAGGTTCTATTATTTTCCCCTTTCACGGCAAAGACCGGCAGGCGGTAATCTTTGACCAGGGAAGCAGCTACTTCATCCTGGGTGCTCAGGGGGTTAGAAGCGCAAAGGAAGGGAAGCGCTCCTCCGGCCTTCAAGGTAATCATGAGGTTAGCTGTCTCCGCCGTCACATGGAGACAGGCTCCTATCTTTACTCCTCGCAGAGGTTTCGTTTTCCCGAACCTCTTCCGGATTAAATTCAGCACAGTCATCTGCTGTGCTGCCCACTCCGAAGCTTACCGGCCTTAGCCAGTTTAATATCTTTAATATCAAAGTCCATATTATGACTCCTATTTCTGGTTATGAGTTAGCAACTTTATCCTGCCCGCGATGGGAAGAGGGGGGATAAATAGGCACAGAGGCACAAAGCAGCAAAGGCACAAAGGAAAAATAAGGGCCAACACCTGCTATTTTTTAGATCTTTTAACTCTGTGCCTTTGTGCCTCTGTGCCTATTCTTTACATTCCCGCCTCTTTCCTCAACAGTTCGGCCTTATTCGTCTTCTCCCAGGTAAATCCTTCCTCCTGACGCCCAAAGTGTCCGTATACGGAGGTCTCTTTATAAATAGGGCGACGAAGGTCCAGGTATTTAATAATCCCCTGGGGGGTGAGGTCAAAATTCTTCCGGACTAATTCTATGATCTTCTCTTCCGGGAGTTTCCCCGTTCCCAAAGTATTTACCAACAGAGAAACCGGTTCCGCTACTCCGATGGCGTAGGCAACCTGAATCTCGCACTGCTCCGCTAAGCCGGCAGCAACGATATTCTTGGCTACGTGACGGGCCATATAGGACCCGGAACGGTCTACCTTGGTCGGATCTTTGCCGGAGAAACATCCGCCTCCGTGACTTCCTACTCCTCCATAGGTGTCAGCGATGATTTTCCTTCCCGTCAACCCGGTATCACCCTGAGGACCTCCGACTTCAAAGCTGCCGGTAGGATTAATGAAAAACCGGGTATCCCTATCAATAAACTCCGGAGGTAACACGAGATCGATAACTTCTCTCTTTATATCCTCCCGAATCTTCTCTATCTTTACCCCGGAATTATGATGGGCAGAAACGACTACCGTCCTTATGCTCACCGGTTTTCCTTTATCATAAGCCACGGTGACCTGTGACTTGCCGTCAGGGCGCAGATAACCGATTATATTCTCTTTTCTCACCTGAGCCAATCGCCTTACCAATTTATGCGCCAGCATAATGGGCAGGGGCATAAGCTCCGGGGTCTCAGTAGTGGCATAGCCGAACATCATTCCCTGGTCCCCGGCACCTCCCGGGTCCACCCCCAAAGCGATGTCCGGAGATTGTCCCTGAATAGACGTCATCACCCCACAAGTCTGATAATCGAAACCATTTTCCGGCTTGTTATAACCTATCTGTCGGATAGTATCCCGGACAATAGCAGGAATATCAACATAACAATCAGTGGTAATCTCTCCGGCTACGAAAGCCAGTCCCGTGGTAACAAGAGACTCACAAGCTACTCTTCCCTGGGGATCCTTCTCCATAATGGCATCAAGGACCGCATCAGATATTTGATCGGCAATCTTGTCCGGATGTCCCTCAGCTACCGACTCTGAAGTAAACAAATAACTTCTGCCCATTTTTACCTCCCTCTCCCTGGATAAAAACTAACCGGGTTTAAGGGTTTCCGAGTTCTCTTGTTTCTTTTCTAAAGATTTTCCCTGGAATTCTTGAACCCTGGAATCCTTGAACCCTATTTATTTAAACCCTTTGTTAGCTTCTTCATAGCATTTAAGGTCTCCGATATCATGCCACTTCCCCGCGAAGACAAAACCGTAGACCGGTTCTTTCTGATGAAGCCAGGCGATATAGAATCCGGGCGCATCAGGATTGTTCCCTTCTTTTAAATATTCGGAAATGAGATTCAACTTTTCTTTCGGGAATAGATAAAGACAGATAGCGACAAGCGTTGTTGTTGGATGAGAGGGTTTTTCCTGAAAACTCAAAATCTTTTTATCTTCATCAAGTTCAACAGTGCTATACCTTTTTACCGCCTCCCGGTCCGGGATGTCACGAAGTCCCACCGAGGCTCCTTTTTCCTTGAAGAAGTTAATGAAATCTTCTAAATCGAAATCGAAGAGATTGTCACCGGCTACCACCAAAAGGTCATCGTTTATTTCTTCTTTTTCAACGACCAGCTGCATATCCCCGATGGCTCCCAGTTTATTCTCATCGGTAGTGGTAGTATCGTTAATGATCTTAATTTCCTTCTTGCCCGGATAGGTCTCTTTCCAGGCCCGAAAATGGCCGGCGAATTTCTCATTGGTCACTACATAGACCTTATCTATCTCCTCAATTTTCTCTATTTTCTTGAGAATATGTTCCATCATCGGCTTACCGGCAACCGGAAGAAGGGGTTTCGGCTTATCCTTGGTGAGGGGATAAAGCCTGGTTCCATAACCCGCAGCTAAGATAAGAGCTTTCATTCTTCTGCTAACCTCCTTTTCAATAATTCTATAGGTTTCACGGGAGTGGGGTCCACACCGTAAAGAATAGCCAGGTAGAAACTAACCCAATCTCCCAGGTAAATGAGGGAAAAAATCCTGGCCAGGAGCGATTTCCCTTCTGACCAGACCTCTTCGAGTCCCCCCGGTCGTTCGCCCAGGACAGATTTGGTAATCTCTATTCTCTTTTTAACTCTCTCCTGGTCTCCTTTGTCCCGGAGAATAATAATCTCCAGGCTTTTCCTTAACTCCTCCATCCCCTCCCAACCAACAATTTCGTTATGGTTTAACTCCGGGAATACGACCGGGTAAGCCAAATTTTTGCTGTTCTCGTTGATTTGAGTCTTCCAACGCAGGCAAACGGCTTTCAGGGTTTCGGAGCTATAGATGAGGGGAAGTTTGCCAAACAATTTCCGGGCTAAGTCCTGGGGCAGATTTCCCGTGGAGGAAGAGGCCTCCCACCTCCGGCTCAACTCTCCCAGGAGAAGGCCCGTTTCTTCCAGGTCCTCTCCTTTAGCTTCTACCAACCCTAGTTGCTCCAGGACAATTAAAGAGGGCAGGAAAAGATAGCCAAGGGCCGTGCGGGGAGGCAGGCCCGGGGGAACAATTATCACAGGCAGGCTTTTCTCTTCGCTCAGTTCCTTTAACTTTCCTCCACTGGTAACGGCGATCACCTTAGCTGAAAGGTCCACCCCTTTTTGATAGGCACTGATAGTCTCTTCGGTATTTCCCGAATAACTAACAACAAAAAGAAGCGTATCCTTATCCACAAAGCGAGGAAGGGTATAGTTGCGATTGACAAAGACAGGTATTCTCATCTCCTCACTCAAATAAGACAGGAGGATATCTCCTCCCATAGCCGATCCCCCCAACCCGGTAACAACAACCTTATTAATTTTTCGATAGTCGGATGGGGGAAGGAACTTCCGGCCTATCTCCTCAGCTTCCTTCCACTGTTGAGGAAAATTCCGGATTATAGAGAGCATATCCGATTTATCGAACCCGGCAATTACTTCTGAACGACCAAGATCTTCCATAAAATATACCTCATCTTGTTCGGTAAAGGGATCCAAGGCTCAAGCACTGGAACCCTTGTTAACTTGCAACTCACTTGCGCCCTAACCGCTTAACGATATCGGGAACAATCTCCAACAGCTTCTTCCGGGTGCACGCTTCAACTTCCTCAGCAGTGGATAGGGTCAGGATCTGCTTGACTAATTTCTTGGCTTCTTTAAGAGTAACCGATCTGATAACCTTCTTAATTTCCGGCAAAGCCACGGCGCTCATGCTGAACTCATCCAGACCCATTCCTAAAAGAATAATCGCCAGGGTAGGTTCAGCAGCCATTTCCCCGCATATGCCTACCCAAATTCCCTGGCGGTGTCCGGCGTCAATGACGCTCTTTATAAGACGCAACACGGCGGGATGGGCCGGTTCATAGAGATAAGCTATCTTCTCGTTTATCCGGTCTACTGCTAAGGCATATTGGATAAGGTCATTAGTCCCAACGCTAAAAAACTTGACTTCCTTGGCTAAAATATCGGCGGTCATGGCAGCAGAAGGCGTTTCAATCATCACTCCCACTTCCAGATCTTTATCGAAAGGAATACCTTTCTCTCGCAGTTCCTCCCGCACTTCCTCCAGAACGAGATTAGCTCTCCTTAACTCTTCTACTCCTGAGATCATGGGATACATTATCTTGAGGTTTCCATGCGCACTGGCCCGCAGGATAGCTCTCAACTGTACTTTGAAAATATCCGGCCGTTCCAAACAAAAACGAATGGCCCGCCAACCCATAAAGGGATTCATCTCCCGGGGAATCTCCAGTTGAGAGGTAAACTTATCTCCCCCTAAATCCAGAGTGCGAATGATAACCGAATGCGGAGACATCTGCTCAGCCACCGATTTATAAGCCTGATAATGCTCATCTTCCGTGGGAAGGCCGGCTCGATTAAGATAGAAAAATTCCGTTCGGTAGAGTCCGATCCCCGCTGATCCCCGCGCTAAGAGGGAAGGAATCTCTTCCGGGATTTCCAAATTGGCGACCAATTCTACCCGGTGACCATCCAGAGTTTCTGCCGGCAGGTCCTTAAGTTCCTCCAATTTCTTCTCAAAGACTTTTATCTCAACCTCTTCCCGCCGGTAATGTTTGCGGGTCTCCTCATCGGGGTTAACGATAACTATTCCATTGGTTCCATCAACGATTAACATGTCCCGGCGCTTAACCCGGGAAGTTATATCCTTTAAGCCGACAACGGCAGGAATCTCCAGGGCCCGGGCCATAATAGCCGTATGGGAAGTCTTCCCGCCCACATCGGTAACAAAGCCGACCACTTTCTCTTTATTATGCATCAGGGCCGTGTCTGAAGGAGCCAGGTCATAGGCAACCACGATGACCTCTTCATCTATATTAGACAGAGCTTTTCTCTTCCGACCCAGGAGACTGCGCAGCACTCTCCTCCCGATATCCCGAACATCGCTGGCTCTCTCCCGGAGGTATTCATCATCCATAACCTCAAACCTCCGGGCTAAGTGCTCCAGGACATCGGAAAATACATATTCTACGTTTAATCTTTCCTTTTCCACCCGCCGCATAGTCTCCTCAATAAGGAGAACATCCTCTAACACCAGGAGATGAGCGTCAAGGATATGGGCGTGCTCTTCATCTATTTCCAGAGCGATTTTCTTCCTTATTTGAATGATCTCCTCGGTGGTCTGGGCCAAAGCCCTCTCAAATCGGGCCAGTTCTTCAGGGATTTCCCCCTTAGCTATTTCCCTCCTGGGAATAGATAGCCTCTCCCCGCCCAACAAAAAGGCTTTGCCGATAACGACTCCTGGGGATGCTCCAATTCCCTTCAACATCTGCTTATTTCTCCCCGAATTTGCTTTTCACCAATTCCTCTAAAGCTCTTCCCGCTGCCTGGGCCTGATTTCCCTCTGTCGTTATCCTGATAAGACTGCCCTTTCCGGCTTCCAGCATCATCATTCCCATAATGCTCTTTCCATCCACTTTCTGGCCATCCTTCTCCACAAAGATTCGACAGGGAAATTCGCTTGCCTGCTTGACAAAAAGAGCTGCCGGCCGCGCATGCAGCCCTAACTCGTTTGCAATTTCCACCCAGGATTCAAACTTATCGCTCACTTTGAAGTTTCCTCCCTACAGAGGATATAGAGATACACCAAAAAAAACCTTTTTAACCACGGAAGCACCGAAACCCGGAAAAGTTAATTTGTTTTTCTTTCTTCAACCCTTCTTCCGTGCTCGCCGTTATTCCGTGTTTCCGCAGTCATTCTTCTATCTTTAACTTTCTTATATTCAATATGTTACAGAGGAAATGCCCCGGTGATCCCATCAGTGCCTCTTGCTATCTTCCTCTCTTATCAGCTCGAGAATCTCCTCTTCGGTTTCTGCCTTCTTCAGAGCTTCCCGAAAAGGTTTATCTTTCAAGATCCGGGAAATTCTGGCTAAAGCTCTCAAATGAGGACCAGTGGAATCGGTGGGAGCCACCAAGAGAAAGAAAATATGGGCCGGTTCTCCATCCAGAGAATCAAACTCTACTCCCTGATGAGAACAGCCAAAAGCTGCCACAATTTCCTTGACTGCATCCGACTTGGCATGAGGAATAGCTACTCCTTCCCCAATACCGGTAGAGCCGAGCTTCTCTCTATCCAGGAGAGCCTGAACTATCTTTTCCTTATTCTCTATTTCTCCGGAAGTCTCTAAAAGGTCAATGAGCTCTCTAATAACCTCTTCCTTTTCCTTCGACTTAAGATGCGCGCTAATCGCTTTTTCCTTCAAAAAATCCATTATTTTCATTCTATTCCTCCATAAGATTTTCTCTTTACCGTATTATATCATAGTCAGATTCTACTGTCAAAGTTCCCGAAAAGTGCCGATTTAAGTAAACATGCCCTGAGGATTAAAGAGTTTATTTTCTCACGACTTTCGCTTGCCCCCTTGAACTCTTTCATAAAGTAAAGTCTTCTCCCAAATAAAGCTTACGGGCTTCTTCATTGGCAACCAAATCAGAGGAAGTTCCAGAAAAAAGGACTTTCCCTTTATACATAATATAAGCGCGGTCAGTGATTTTTAACGTCTCCCGCACATTGTGGTCAGTGATCAGGACTCCATAACCTTTTTCCTTGAGTCGGAAGATAATCTGTTGAATATCGGCAACAGCTATGGGATCGATTCCGGTAAAGGGTTCATCCAGGAGAATAAAGGAAGGAGAAGTAACCAGAGCACGAGCAATCTCCACTCGCCTCCGCTCTCCTCCCGAAAGGGTATAGGCTTGCTGCCCGGACAAATGAGAGATATCAAATTCTTTGAGAAGCCTCTGTGTTTCAGCGCGGCGTTCTTTCTTGCTTAAAGGAAGCGTCTCCATAATGGCCATTATATTTTCCTCTACCGTTAGCTTACGAAAGATGGAGGCATCCTGGGCTAAGTACCCAATCCCCTTCCTGGCCCTCAAGTACATAGGAATTCTGGTTACATCTTCCTCCCCCAAATAGATTTTGCCGGCATCGGGACGCACCAAACCGACAATCATCGAAAAAGTGGTCGTCTTTCCAGCCCCATTAGGTCCCAGGAGACCAACTATTTCCCCCGTGTTCACCGCAATGCTGACTCCATTGACTACCGTTCTTTTCCGGTATGATTTGAACAGATTATGCGCAAGCATTCAAAAACTACCTTTCTCGCCGGCATTTCTGCGCTCAAGATCGTTCTTCAGGGAGTAGGGGACCCCTCTCCAGAAACGGCTCCGCTCACTTTGTCTGCCCGCTTACCCCTCAATTCTTCAGGGAAGATCCGGCCGCTCACTTGGCCCTCAGCCGTCATCTTCACTATTTTCTTATCCTCTTTATCGAGATATATAATCACCTCGTTTGCATTCAAAAGAGAACGACCCTGCCTTACCTTCACCTTCCCGCTCAGGTTCAAGAGATGAGCGGAGGGATCGTAAGTCATCTTATCAGCATGTTCAACCACTATCTCTCGCTCAAACCGGACCACTCCTTTCACCCCTTCTTCCATCTGAACCGCATCGTTCTTTTTATTCCAAGTACCTTTCTTTGCTTCCACTTCCAGTGAATTTTTCTTGCCTTTCTCATAAAAGAATCTTTCTACCCGAGGATCCTTAATGGTAACCGTCTCCTTATTCAGACCGCTCACGGAACTCCCTTTTACTTTCAGAGTTACCTTTCCTTCTTCCATTTTAACATGGGTAAAACCTTGCTCTACCCTTTCTCCCGTATCTCCGGAAGGTTTAACAGCTGCCGGTTCCCGGGCTTCTTCCTTCTTCTGCGCGCAGGCTCCAAGCAGGAAAACGGATAATCCTAATAAGATAACCAGGGTAAAGTTTCGCATTCTTCCACCTCATAAATAGGATTCCAGAATTCGAGGGTTTGTTTTCTAAAGTTTTTCCCTTGGACCCCTGGCTACTTGAACCCTTGAACCCTTAAGTATTGTATTATCTGTATCTTGCCGTTACTTTTTCCCACTTTCCCTGACTCTTGAGGATAGCCTCGACGACCTCCCGCACGGCCCCCTGGCCCCCGGATGCCTTAGTCGTATAATGGGCGATTTCCTTTACCTCGTCCCTCCCGTTAGGAACGCTCACGGCCAAGCCGACTCGGTTTAAAAGGGGCAAATCATGAAAATCGTCTCCAATGTAAGCTACTTCCTCATCCTTCAACCCGTAATCTTGAAGAATCTTCTCATAGGCCCCTTCCTTGCCATCCTCAACTTGATAAACATCATGCATTCCTAATTCCCGGGCTCTTCTCTCGGTTGCCCCGGATTTGCGGGCAGAAATAATGGCCGTTTTTAAGCCTGCCCGATGGGCCAAATTTATTCCTACGCCATCTTGGACATGGAAAAACTTAAGTTCCTCACCCCGAGACCCTAAAACAATCCTGCCATCAGTTAAGACCCCATCCACATCCATAACCAACATCTTAATTTTCCCGGCTCTATCTTCTAAGGACATCTCATCTCCAGTTATAAGAATTCAGCCTTCAGGATTCAGACGCTCACGCCGTTCGCTCTCAGAATTAAGTTTTTTGCTGAATCCTGAATCCTGAAGGCTGAATCCTAAATCCTTACAATCTCATCTATCTTCAGCACTTCCTCCAGAAGCACTTTCAGCTCCTCTAAACTTATCATGTTCGGTCCATCACAAAGGGCCTCATCCGGACAGGGATGAACTTCCAGAAAGAGCCCGTCACAGCCGGCGGCTACCGCTGCCCGGGCCAAAGGAGCAACAAATTCTCTTTCCCCTCCCGAAGATTTTCCCTGGCCGGCAGGCAACTGAACGCTATGAGTAGCATCAAAGATGACCGGATAACCGAACTTTCTCATCCGGGGCAAAGAGCGCATATCAACAATCAAATTGTGATAACCGAAGGAAGACCCTCTCTCGGTAAGGAGGATATTCTCATTGCCGGTGCTCCTTATCTTCTCCACTATATTTTTCATATCGTCGGGAGCTAAAAACTGTCCTTTCTTTACATTCACGGCCTTACCGGTTTGGCCAATTTCCAAAAAAAGATCGGTCTGGCGGGAAAGAAAAGCCGGAACCTGAATCACATCCAACACTTCAGCGGCTCTCTTCACCTCCTCCCGGCAGTGAACATCGGAGGTAATGGGAATTTTCAGTTCTTCTTTCACCCGGCCCAGAATTTTCAGGCCGGACTCCAACCCGGGACCTCGAAAAGAAGCTAAGGAAGTCCGGTTCGCTTTATCATAGGAGGATTTGAAAATAAAGGCCATCTTCAACTCTTCCGTTATTTTCTTTATTGCCCGAGCCGTTTCCAGAGATGTTTGCTCACTTTCAATAACACAGGGACCGGCAATAAGCACAAGAGGATAACCTTCTCCTATGGATATATCCTTAATCTTCACTATCTTGCTCACGATTTTTAACCTTCAACTTTTAACTTTACACTTTCAACTTTCTTAATCCACTTCGCTGCTTCCAGGATATCACCGGCAACAAATTCGGCCGGGGTGCCCCGCTCCCGAAGCAAAGCCTCCGTCTCTTTACCCTTACCGGTCAGAACCAATATGGATTTACATCCCGCCCGTTGCCCCAACTCGATGTCGCTGAGAGCATCCCCGATGAAATAGGATGTTTTCAGGTCTACCTGAAACTTGTCCGCCACATCCAGAAGCATTTTGGGTTTCGGCTTACGGCAGGGGCAATCCTCATCCGGGTGGTGAGGACAATAATAGATGCCATCAAGGGGGAAATTTTCCCGTATCTTATCATGAATCCGTTCCAGGTCCTCCGGCCCGAACAACCCCCTGGCCAGGCCGGACTGGTTGGTAATAATAAAGGTTAAGAAACCTTCTTTCTTGAGCAGCTTAACCGCTTCCACCGCGCCGGGGATAATCTCCAGGTTCCGGACATCGCCCAGGTAAACCTTATCCTCATTTATCGTCCCATCTCTATCGATAAAAACAGCCCGGGCTCTCTTGGAAATATTTCTTTCCTTTTCCCCTTCTTCAATGGTCATCTACGATCCTTACTAATTCTTCCCTTGATACCATAGCGGTCCCCGCCTTACCAACAACAATCCCGGCCGCCATATTTGATAAATAGGCCGCTTCCTGCAGACTTGCTCCCACGGACAGAGCTAAAGATAGCGTTGCTACTACGGTATCTCCCGCTCCGGAGACATCGTAAACCTCCCGGGCCACCGTAGGAATATGGACGCCTCCATCCTCCCTCTGAAAAAGGCACATGCCCTCTTCTCCTAAAGTGATCAGGGCCGCCTGGCAATGAAGGTTTCTGAGAAGCTCTCTCCCCCCCTCTTGCAAACTTTTTTCGTTATCTATCTTCTTTCCCAGGGCCACCTCCGCCTCATGGCGATTAGGAGTAATAATATCCATACCTTCATAATGGGAGAAACTGCCCACGCGAGGGTCAATGATAATAGTTTTTCCTTTTATTCTCCTCATCACCTGCAGAAGCTCCCTGGTTACCACCCCTTTCCCATAGTCTTCAATGGCAATAATATCGACTTCATTCGCTAATTCCTGACAACAGGTGAGGATTTTTTCTAAAGGGGAATCTTTTAGAAACTCCTTCTTCTCCCGATCCACTCGCACTACTTGCTGATGATGAGCAATGATACGCGTCTTCAGTGTGGTTGGTCGTCCTTTATCAATTATTATCCCCCGCGTATCTATGCCCCGCTGAGATAGCGTCTCCCTCAGAATATTTCCTGCCGGCCCGGTGCCCACAACTCCGCTTAAGAAGGTCTTTCCTCCCAGGCTATAGACATTATTGCTTACATTGGCCGCCCCTCCCGGCATAAAAGTTTCCTTCACCACTTCCACTATCGGAATAGGAGCTTCCGGGGATATCCGGGAGACATTGCCCCAGACGAATTCGTCCAAAATAAGGTCCCCGATCACCAACACTTTCCCCTGGGGGAAACGGGAAATGATTTCTTTCAGTTTATCTTTATCCATATTCTTCATCATACACCAAGAAAATTAACCACAGAGGTCATGGGGTTTTATAAAATTATTTAAATTAATTTGTTCTTCTTTCTCCGTGTTTTCCATACCTCCGTGTCTCTGTGGTAATTTTTTAATCCTTTAAATCTGTGCTTATCTACGTCCTATATGTTTTGATTTTCGTATCTTCTCCAAAAGCTCCTTCGTTGAATGTCTTTCCACCAGGGGAACGGTCACCACCTCTCCCCCTCCCGCTTCTACCGTTTCC
>JAADIA010000027.1 GCA_013151555.1 Nitrospirota bacterium
ACCACCACCGCCGGCAACGAGGTCATTGTAGCCCGTGGCCGTGTTCCGGCCCGCTGCACCTATGTATCCGCCGGAGCCGGAATGTCCTGAATCGCCAGCTCTAGTAGGATTGCCATATGTCCCGTCCTCACCGGAGGCACCACCAGGGTAGGCGCTGTAGCCACCGGCACCACCCCAGCCGCCATAACCGCCATAACCACCGGCAGCTACCCCACCGGCGCCGCTGCCACCACCACCGCCGCCGTTGCCGCCGCTGCCCGGGTTGAAAAAGCCGGCCAGGCCTGGAGAGCCGGAAAGGCCGCTGTTCCCGGACTTGCCCGCTCTACTTGTCTTTCCATCTCCCCCACTCTTCCCCCTTACGCCCATCCCTGCATCCACAAAAGGGGTACCACCGGCGCCGCCCGCGCCGCCCCGGCCGTAATCGTCAGACAAGTTAACCCCGCCCGTACCGCCGCTGCTGCCGCCGGCGCCTCTTCCCCCGGCACCGCCACCGCCACCGCCACCCGTACCGCCGGTCGCGGACAGGTGGAACACGGAGCCGGCCAGGTCCGCATTATTCTGAACGATGAATGCCGCTCCCCGGCTGCCCTCGAAGGTTACCGAATCCCCGGCAAGGTCGAGATCTCCTTGGAACAAAAACTGCGCTGCCCCGTCACTGGACCGAACCCCGGTAGTGTAAGATGTCCCTTTGAATTTGCCGTTGGTAATGGTAGCGCCGTTGATTTTGAGGGCGAGACTATCCGTGTTAATGATAACACTGGCTCCGTAGGCCGTGCCCGATAGCTGAAAGAGTACCCCGGCCGAAAGCATCAAGCAGATACTTATGGCTAAATATCGACGTTTTCTCGTTAGGTGTTTCTGTTTCATTGCCATTCCTCCTCGCATGTTTTATAACAAGTTAATAACCAATGACCAAATCTCAATAACCAAATAAGCCTCAATAACCAATAATCAATAACCAAACAGCATTTTTGGGGATTTGGTCGTTGGTGAATTGGTTATTATTTGGTGTTTGGTTATTTTTCATATTACCGCATTACTTTTTATAAAATATTCTCCATAAAAAAAGCCGGCAATTATAACTACTTGCTGCCAGCTTTTCTAACTTAAATTTTAGGCCCAATTTATCAGACCTTACCATACCACACTCTTCTAACCTTTACAACTAAGTTAAGGGGAGAGCGCCAGCTTGAAATTTGACAAAAAACTCTCTCTTCCTCTTAATATATTAAGAAGCAATTTTCGTGCCAGGTTTTTATTATCCAGCAAAAAGCTTTGAATATTCTATTTAACTAATTGTTTGACAATCAGTTACAAATCATAGAAATTCCCTCATCCGGCTTTTGCACTTTTCTCTTAATTGCTTAAATGTTTAATTAAATGAACGACAGGAAGCTGAAAACCAGTTTAACTTATATCTATATAGCAAGTTAGATTATAATGGTGATGTTATGCAACCTGTTTTCAACAGATTGAACATTTGGAGAAGTTGTTTTTTGTGGGTGGGGGGAGTGGTAGTTCCGGGGACAGTCCCGATTCTACGAGCTGGCGCTCCGTAAATCGGGACAGTCCCCTCTGAGCTGGTGCTTTGTAAATTGGGAGAGTCTCCTCTGAGGTGGTGTTCTGTGAATTGGGACAGTCCCCTCTGGGCCGGCACTCTGTAAATCGGGATGGTCCCCTCTGAGTTGGTGCTCTGTAAATTGGGAGAGTCTCCTCTTGCGTAGTTTTAGAGCTTTTTTTAATTACTATTTCTCCTCTTTTGATTTTTTAAAAACTTGACAAAGTTCTATCTCTTAATGGTAAGATTAATTGGTGACTTGATGTGTTGCGGAGCTGAAGGGGGTTATTATGATGGCAAAATTGAAGGTGGGTATTTATCTGGTATTTGTCGTGATGGCGGTGGGGTTTGGGACCGGGTCAGGGGTTTCGGCTTATACTATCGAGCAGTGGGACCTTGCTGTGGGTAGCGGTGAGCGTGAAGTTTTGCCGGTAAAGCAAATTGAGAATGCCGCTACTCTGGCAGTGGAGATTATCGATGGGGGAACGAACGAACCAACGGCGGCTATGGTGCGTCTGCTCGACGAGACGGGGCGGTTGTGGATTCCTGAGCAGGCGGTTGCGATAACGCAAGGGGGACGTAAATACGATGTAGAACAGGGACAAAAATGGGGTTATCAGTATCGGGTCGGTTATACTTCGTGGGGTAAGTTTGCTGTTAAGGGCCGATTCAAGATAAAATTGCCGGCCGGGGTTTATTCTCTTCTTGTTCGCAAGGGTCGGGAGTATCGCGGTTACGCTGAAGAGATTACTCTGAAGGAAAACCAGGCTGAATCGCGGCGTGTCGTCCTGGACAGATGGCTTAATATGCCTAAATTGGGCTGGTATTCCGGCGATGACCATTTGCATTATCGGCGCAGCAGCCCGGCTGTCAATGATCAACTTATGACCTGGGTGCAGGCAGAGGATATTCATGTTGCCAATATTTTGCAGATGGATAATGCTAAGCGAACGTATTTTCCCCAGTATGCCTTTGGTAAAGCCGGACGCTATCAGCGCGGCAATTTCATTCTTGTCCCTGGCGAGGAGGGTTCCCGCAGTAAGTTTTTAGGTCATATGAGCCTGCTTAATATTCAGTCGTCGATATGGGACCCGCAGAAGAATTACTACCTTTACGATGATATCATCAACGAGACAGAGCGGCAAGGTGGCTTGCCGGAATTCGACCATGTAAATACCCCTGAATGGTTTAAGAATATTATGATTACGCTCTCGGCCTACCGCGGTAAGGTAACTACCAGTCAGGTAACCCATAAACTTGTGTATGGAAAGAAGTCAGGGTGGAAGCCCCGCAACGAAGGTTGGAAGAACTACTACAAGTGGTTGGATTTGGGTTATCGGCTTAATTTGTCCAGCGGCTCGGATTCTCCCTGGGCTACTTTAGGGATGGGTTATACCCGTGTATATGTGTACACCGGGGGACCATTCGATGTTGATAAATGGTTCAAGAATCTCCAGCGCGGGAGGAGTTTTATCAGCCAGGGTGATTTTCCTCTTTTTACGGTTAACGGTCAGTTGCCGGGCAGTGAAATTTCTGTAAAGCCCGGAGAGAAAATCCATATCGAAGCGGATGTTTATGTATCACCGGATAACAGACAGCTTACCACGGTTGAGCTGCTGGTGGAGGGTAAGGTAATTAAGCAGATTAAACAAGCGGACAAGGACGTGACGAAGATCCATATCAGTGATGATTTGACTGTTAAACGCAGCATTTGGATTGTCTGTCGCTCAACTTACAGCCATACTTCGCCGGTATATATCCGGGTAGGTGATGAGCCCTGGTGGAATGTCGAAACTTTTAGCCGGTTGCTCGCGGATGAGTACAAACGGCTGGACGAGCTTGATAACCGGAAGCGGATCGGCGGGAATAAAAACCTTAAGTTTGAGGATGAGAGCATTTATAAAAAACAGCGTCCTGAGCTTCTGCGGCGGGCTAAGCGGGCAAGGAAGTTTTACAATGAGCTGGAAGCAAAGTTCAAGGCGGCGCGGGGGCGGGATTGAGTTTGAGGTTTGGGGATAGGTGATATCCGGGGATAGGCTACATCCGGGGACAGTCCCGATTCTACGAGCTGCGCTCCGTAAATCGGGACAGTCCCCTCTGAGATGGTGCTCTGTAAATTGGGACAGTTCCCTTGGGTAAGTTTCCTCTGGCTTGCTTTTTGGGTTGGTTTCTGGTATAAGGGAGGTTGTTAGAGCGGGCCGCATTTTGATGGGGACGGGTATTTCAGCCGCGGTTCGAATTGGTTGTAACCGGGTCCACCATTATGCGTAGAGAAGCAGATAAAATTAAGGAATTCATCGAGAGAATACAGACTCTTTCTCAATACCGGAAAAGGGTCTCCCATATTGAATATCTTCCTGCCCGGGGGAGTCATTACAAGGAGCCGGTTCATCCCCTTCCTCAAAAACTGCAAAAAGCTTTGGAAAGTCTTGGAATCAACAAACTTTATTCTCACCAGGCAGAAGCTCTGGACTTGATAAGAGAAGGCCGGAATGTAGCTATTGTTACTCCTACTGCCAGTGGTAAGACTCTGGCTTTTAACCTTCCTGTCCTGGAGAAAATCCTTGCGGACAATGAGAGCAAGGCCCTTTATCTCTTCCCGACGAAAGCTCTTACTCAGGACCAGATGAAGTCGATAAAACAACTCTTCAAAGCCGTAGGGGGGGATTTCCAGGCGGAAATCTATGACGGGGATACGACTCCCTACCGAAGGTCGAAAATCAGAAAAAAAATGCCCAATATCATAATGAGCAACCCTGACATGCTCCATGCCGCTATTCTTGCTCATCACTCTGCCTGGGCGGATTTCTTTAAAAACCTGAAATTTGTGATTGTGGATGAAATCCATAGCTATAAGGGAATATTCGGCTGTCACGTTGCTCACATCCTGAGGAGGTTGAGGAGGGTGTGCAGTTATTACGGTTCGAATCCTCAGTTTATCCTCTGTTCGGCAACCATGGCTAATCCGGAAGAGTTTGTGGGACAGTTGACCGGTCTGGAGCATGAAATAATCAAAGAGAGCGGGCGGGGCTCCTGTTGAGGGCAAGTATTTTATTCTCTGGAAACCTCTGAATTCACCTTACGGTGAGGCTTTGGGATTATTCAATGATTCTATAAACTGCGGGCTCAAGACTATTGTCTTCACCAAGGCCAGGAAGATAGCCGAACTAATCCATAAGTGGAGCCGGGAAGCGAATCCGGAGACTGCCGGGAGGATCAGCTCTTATAGAGCCGGATACTTGCCGGAGCAGAGAAGAGAAATCGAAAAGAGGCTCTTTGAGGGGGACTTGATGGGAGTTATCTCCACGTCTGCGTTGGAAGTTGGTATAGATGTGGGAGCTCTGGATGTCTGCATCCTGGTGGGCTATCCGGGAAGTATTCTCAGTACCTGGCAGAGGGCGGGAAGAGTTGGCCGGGAGGATAGAGAATCTCTTATCATCATGGTAGCTCTGGAAGATGCTCTTGACCATTACTTTATGAAACATCCCCAGGACTTTTTCGGGAGCAGTTATGAGACCGCTATCTTAGACATTGGTAACTCCGTTATTCTCAAGAGTCAGCTTCGTTGTGGAGCTTCGGAACTGCCCTTGACTGAGGACGAGGAAAACCTTTTCGGTCAGAGAATGCTTCCCAGCCTGAGAGAACTTGTAGACGAAGGACAGATATTTCAATCGGCAGAAGGACGGGAATGGTACTCGAGGGAGAAACGTCCCCATCGAAAGGTTAATATAAGAAGCATCGGGGAAACCTATGTTATCGTAAATGAAGAGACGGGAAAACTAATCGGCACCGTTGAGTATCCGACTGTCTTCCGTGACTGTCACCAGGGCGCTATCTACCTCCAGGCGGGAACGGAGTATCATATTGCCGGGATCGACCTGGAGACGAAGACTGTCATTGCCAGGGAATCTTTGGTTGATTACTATACCCAGCCGACGATAAGTGAAGAAGTGCAGGTATTGAAAGCTTATAAGGAAAAACGTTTAGGGAAGATAAAGATAGCTTTTGGGAAGATTAAGGTCAGCGAGAAAGTAGTCTGCTACGAGAGAAAAAGTTTAAGTAACCGGAAGAAGATTGATGAACATTCTTTGAGTCTTCCTTCTTTTGTCTATGAAACCATGGGTATCTGGATCGAGATTCCTTCCGCACTCAGGGAAGAGATAACCGTGCCTGGTATAGATTTTTTGGGCGGGCTGCATGGAGTAGAGCATGCTTTGATTGCGGTCTTTCCTCTCTTTGCCCTCTGTGACAGATGGGACCTGGGAGGAGTAAGTTATCTCCAACATGAACAAACCGGTCTGGCAACTACTTTCATTCACGATGCCTACCCGGGAGGAGTCGGACTTTCGGAAAGAGCCTTTGAAGTGTTGACCGATCTCATTGAAGCTACTCACAAATTGGTAGATGGCTGTCTCTGTCGTGAAGGGTGTCCTTCCTGTATTCACTCTCCTAAATGCGGCAGTGGGAATAGACCCTTGAATAAAAAAACAACTTTGGCCATATTAGATCATCTTGCCTCCGGCAAGGAAACAATTATCAGAGTAAAGGAGAAGAAAACAATGCTTAGAGAACAGAAAACCGAACCGGCTAAATTCGACTCTCAGAAGATTATCTTCCTGGATATAGAGACGCAAAAGTTAGCTCAGGAAGTCGGGGGATGGAACTTTAAAGAAAGAATGAAGGTTTCCCTTGTTGTTATCTATAGCACAAAGGAGCAAAAATACAAATATTTTGAAGAAGAAGAAATACCAAAACTGCTTGAGGAAATATTAGCCGCTGATTTGGTGGTCGGTTTTAACATCAAAGGATTCGACTGGGCTGTGCTCCAGCCTTATTTCAGGCATGACTTAAAGATAGTCCCAACCCTGGACATCCTGGAAATCGTTCATAATAAACTTGGTTTCCGGCTCAGTCTTTCCCATTTAGCCGAGATGACTCTGGGCAAGAAAAAGGAAGTGGATGGAATCCAGGCGGTCACCTGGTATAGGGAAGGGGATATGGAGAAGCTCAAAAAATATTGCCGGAGCGATGTGGAGATGACCAAGGAGCTTTACGAATTTGGAAAAAGATACGGATATTTGCTTTTCCAATCAAAGCAGGCAAAAGAAGGTCAGCTATTGAGGGTTCCCGTTGACTGGGAATAAGCGCTCATTTGTACCCGCCTGAGGCCGGTTGCTGCCGGGGGAGTAGCAGCGATCTTTACAAGGTTTGTTCCCCTTATTTATAATTAAAGTGAAATGTAAACTGAAACTATATATCTATCGGTGTTACCGAATGTTAGCATGGAAAGAGTAGTTGCGATTTTCTCCAAAGTCCAACCCCTTTTGGCTTCCTCTATTTTCCCGCGAAAAGTAAGAAGCAAAGCTTTTTTCTTGCCTGGATAAACCCCGTTATTATTGTCATCGGGCACCTCTGATTCTCTCCCGGATGAGAGTTTCGCCTATCTGATTTTGGGTCTTGCCGGGGGTGTAATTCCCTTGCTTTTTGGGCTGATTTCTGGTATAAAAGAGGTTGTTGGCGGGAGGCATAATCAGGGGAAGAGAAAACAAAAATCCGTTGGAGAGAATGAGGAAACTGGAGCTGGGAAGAAAAATCCGAAAAGGGTTTATTTTATTTTTTTTGGTCTTTGTTCTACCAGGACCGGCTCTTGCTAAAACGAGTAGTCGGCCGGTTGCCCGGGGAAATGGGCTTGAGATCAGGACTATCATCATTGATCCGGGACATGGGGGCAAGGATCCGGGAGCGGTGGGAAGGAGAGGACTTAAAGAAAAGCAGGTGGTCCTCGATATTGCCAAGAGGTTGAAACGAATCCTTGATAGGGACAGGAACCTCAAGGTATATCTTACCAGGAGCAGGGATAGGTTTGTACCTTTGAGCAAGAGAGCCTCTTTCGCTAATCGGAGGAAAGGGGGGATTTTCTTAAGTATCCATGCCAATTCGGCTTTTACTTCAAGGGCAAGGGGGTTCGAAACCTATTATCTTTCTCAAGCAGTAGATGATACTGCCCGGGCGGCAGCTACCCGGGAGAACTCTGTGCTTAAGCTGGAAGAATTTGAAGGTTTACCGAAAGCCCGGAGGAATAATAGTAATTTGGAGACTATCCTCTGGGATATGAAATATACCGAGTTCAGAAACCAGAGCATGGAATTGGCGGAGTTGATTCAGAAAAGACTGAGCCGGACACTCAAAATTAGAAATCGGGGAGTGAAATCTGCTCCTTTCTATGTCTTGAAAAAAGTGGCTATGCCTTCTATCCTGGTAGAAGTTGGTTTTATGTCCAATCGCCGGGATGAGGCGCTTCTTCGGGATGCTAACTTCCGGGAGAAGATCGCCCGGGCCTTGGCAGAAAGCATTCTATCTTATAGAAGAATATATAAGAAAGAGAAGGGATTTACTAAGTGAATGACCGATGACCGAATTCCCGTAAGTAGGGAAGGAGAAAGACCGATTGGAGTTTTCGATTCCGGGGTAGGAGGGCTAACGGTTGTTAAGGAGCTCTTTGGACAGTTGCCGGGAGAGAATATTATTTATTTTGGAGATACGGCCCGTGTTCCTTATGGGATTAAGTCGGACCGGACGGTAGTCAAATTTTCTCTCCAGAATAGTCGGTTCTTAGCTCAATTCAAGATTAAACTTCTCATCGTAGCCTGTAATACGGCTTCGGCCGTCGGTTTGGATATCCTGCGGAAAGAGTTTCCTTTCCCGGTCCTGGGAGTTATTGAGCCGGGAGCCAGGGCGGCTCTGCGGTTGGCTAAAAATAAGAGGATTGGGGTAATAGGGACGGAAGCAACTGTGAGCAGCCGGGCCTATGTTAAACTTATCGAAGGAATAAATCCCTCGGCTCGGATTTTCAGCCAGGCTTGTTCGCTCTTCGTTCCTCTGGTGGAGGAGGGATGGCTCGAAGGAGAAATAACGGCTGCGGTGGTGAGAAAATATCTGAGCTCTTTAAAGAAAAAATCGATAGATAGTCTCATTCTCGGCTGTACGCATTATCCTCTCTTGAAACCGCTTCTTCAGAAGGAGATGGAGGGGATAGTTCTTATTGATTCGGCCCGGGAAGTAGTTGCAGAGGCAAAGAAAGTTCTCGGGGACCGGGGGATGCTCGGGGCAGGTAACCGAACTCCCTATAGACGTTACTATGTCAGTGATATGCCTGCCCGGTTTGTTAGAGTAGGGAAGATGTTCCTGGGGGAAGATATCACGCCGGTGGAACAGGTAGAGATTGAAAAGTATTAGTTGAACGGAGACATAACTTATGTGAGCAGTGTTGCTAAGTTGTCTGGATGAATTTGCCCCGATAGCAAAGCGCTGCCCCCGAGAAATCTGGAAGATTTCCGGGACTGAGTCCCTGAAATCGCTACGCGATTTCTAGGGGTAAAATTTATTCTAAATTTTCTTGCAGCTATCGGGATAATTCGTCCGCCTTAGGCGGACTCATGCGAGGATTGCATATGTACGAGTTGACTGTAGAGAGTTCTTTTAGCGCCGCCCATCAACTGCGCCATTACCAGGGAGAATGTGAAAGATTGCATGGGCATAACTGGAAAGTGGAAGTCTCTATCCGTTCGGAGGAATTGGATAGCCTGGGGATGGTTGTGGATTTCAAGGAATTGAAGGGTCTGATAAATGAGATCCTGAAGGAGTTGGACCATCACTATCTTAACGAATTGCCTGCTTTTAAAGAAGCTAATCCTACGACCGAAAACATTGCCGAATTTTTGTATGGTGAGATAAAAAGCGCAATGAAGAAGAAAGGGATTAGCCTCCAGCGGGTAAAAATATGGGAGAACGAAGGTTCCGCAGTAAGTTTCACTTGAATTCTCGCATCCGGAAAGAAACTGTGTCCTCTTAAGATTAAGAATTTCTGTTGCTTTCCATAGAACCTGGAGTTGTCATGGGAAAGGGAAAAAAGTTCTTATCCTCCTCTTTGTTGTTTCTTATCTTGCTGATGGGAGCTTTCTTTTTAATCTATAAATTTATCGTCCCGGTCTTAATGAAGCAAGTCATAGAGGATGGATTAGCAAAAGGACTTAAGAAAGACGTCAGTTTAGAGAGAGTTGACTTTAGCCTCTTAAGAGGAATGGAACTTCACCGTCTTTTTATTTACGAACCCGGGACGAAGAAGATATTTCTTCAGGCTAAGGAAGTAAAAGTTGATTACCATATTGATGAAATTCTTGAAAATCTTAGGAGTGAAGGTAAGGATTTCCGGAAATGGCAGCTTAACTTAAAGGCGAGTTCCCCGGAAACTATCTTTTGGGGATTCCGGTTGGAGAACCTTTCTATACCTTTTCGATTTGAAGGTTCCAAACTTATCATAGAAGATTTAAAGGCGAAGCTCTATGGGGGTAATTTAAAAGGTTCTTATGTTTTTAACTTTGGCGCCGCCAAAAAGAATTACCGGTTTCAAGCTGCTCTTTCCCGGATTGACCTGAGCAAATTAAGAAGGAAAGCAAATTCTTCCCCGAAAAAGTTGGAAGGGATTCTTTTTGCAAGTATCAACTTGCAAGGAATTGCCGACGGTTCAAAAAACCTTAGTGGCTCTGGAAAAGTGAGTGTAGTTAAAGGGAAACTGTTGGAATTTCCCCTGCTGGGAAATCTGATGGCTATCTTTCGGATTCCTTCTCTGGAGAAAATTGTCTTCCGGAAGGGAAAGGCGAATTTTACTATATCTAAGGATATAGTTACTACTAAAGACCTGACGCTGATCAGCGATCAGGTTAAGCTATCGGCAAAGGGAAGCATTGATTTTCATGGATATTTCCGGCCTTCTTTTGTTTATAAGATTTCTTTTTCTAAAGGTTTCCTTGGCGAAGTGCCTTTAATAGGAAATATTATCTCTTCCGTTATAGATGAAGCCGGGTACCTTATTGCTCAGGTGGAATTAACCGGTTCTCTAAAAAAGCCCAAGTTTAAATTGGTGCCTTTGGTTCGAGGCCTAAAAGACTTTTTTGGAAAATTTGGTTTTTCCACTAAATAGTAGTTGAACCGGAATGCCCGGGATGTTCCCTCCCTCTTTTTTACCTTATCGAAACCTCTGGCAACTAATCTTAATCCGGATTATTTGCTTCCCAGTTAAAAAGTTGACAGCAACTTAAGATGTGGTAGAATCGTGAAGAAAGAAAAAATATTTGGAAGAGGAGATAACTTTGATTGCGGTAATTGATTATGGAATGGGGAACCTGCGGAGTGTAAGCAAGGCTCTGGAGAGGGTAGGCGGAGAGGTTAAGATAACCAGCAGCGTCGAGGATATTGAGAAAGCTGAAGCTATCATCCTTCCCGGGGTGGGAGCTTTTTATCAAGCGATGGAAAATTTGAAGAGCCGGGGGATTGTTGTTCCTCTCTGTCAGGCGATAGATAGCGGCAAGCTGTTCCTGGGTATTTGTCTGGGGTTGCAGCTATTATTTGAGGAGAGCGAAGAAGGAAATTGTAAAGGGTTGAATGTTCTTCCCGGTAAAGTCAAGAAGTTTCAAATTGAAGATTTAAAAGTTCCCCATATGGGATGGAATGGGGTCCGGTTTAAGGATTCTCAACTCTCTTTACTTGAAGGAATTCCTGAAGGTTCTTATTTTTATTTTGCCCATTCTTACTATGTGGAGCCAACGGATGAGGAAGTAATTCTGACGATGACGGAGTACGGGATACCGTTCACCTCTGCCGTTCGGAAAGATAATATCTTCGGGGTACAGTTCCATCCGGAGAAGAGCGGGGAGAAGGGATTGAGGTTGTTGGAAAATTTTGTCCGGATAAGTAAAGAATAAGCAATTGGGAAAAGTGGACCGGGAGGCAATTGCCCGGCCCCGGTTAAAATTGAGGGGACAATGAGTAGGAAGACGACCGAGCGGGAGATGGTAGCCATTCTGGATTTTGGTTCTCAGTACAGCCAGCTGATTGCCCGGCGGGTAAGGGAACTAAAAGTCTACGGGAAACTCTTTCCTTACAATATCCGTAGCGCTGAATTGGCTGAGATATCCCCGAAAGCTATTATCCTTTCCGGAGGCCCGGCCAGCTTGACGGCCGAGGAGAGTCCTATCTGCGAAAAAGGAATCTTCGAGTTAGGAATTCCCGTCTTGGGAATCTGTTACGGAATGCAATTGATGGGGAAGCTCCTGGGAGGGGGAGTAGTTTCTTCTTCCGCCCGGGAATATGGAAAAGCTAATCTCTGTGTGGATGAGGAAAGCGGCCTTTTCCAGGGACTGGGCAGAGATTTAACTGTCTGGATGAGCCACGGGGATCGTGTAGCTAAGCTTCCCTCCGGATTCGAAAGAATTGCCCATACTGCGAATTCTTCCATTGCGGCTATGAAGAATAAGGAGAAACAATTTTTCGGAGTGCAGTTCCATCCGGAAGTGATTCATACTCCCCGGGGCAAAGAAATTCTTGAAAACTTTCTCTATCGGGTAGCTGAATGTTCTCCTACCTGGACAATGAAGTCTTTTGTGGAACGGTCCCTTGCAGAGTTGAAAGATAGAGTGGGAGAGGAAAAGGTTATTTGTGCCTTGAGTGGGGGAGTCGATTCTTCCTGTCTGGCTATCCTTCTTCATCGGGCAATCGGAAGTAATCTGATAGCGGTCTTTGTGGACAATGGACTCCTTCGCAAAGATGAGGGACGGACGGTAAAGGAAAGGTTCGAAAGTTATTACCATTTAAATTTGAAATTTATTGAGGCCGGGGAAAGGTTCCTGGAAGGGTTGGAAGGAGTTGTTGACCCGGAAGCGAAGAGAAAGATTATCGGCAAGGAATTTATCCGGGTGTTTGAAGAGGAAGCAAGGAAAGAGAAAGGAATTAAATTCCTGGCTCAAGGGACCCTTTACCCGGATGTTATAGAAAGCCGCTCGGCTTTTGGTGGTCCCTCGGCTACTATTAAGACCCATCATAATGTCGGGGGATTGCCTGAAGATATGGACCTGGAGTTGATTGAGCCCTTCAAGGATTTGTTCAAGGATGAGGTAAGGATGGTAGGAAAGGAACTGGGACTTCCCGAGGAGCTTATCCAACGTCATCCTTTTCCGGGACCGGGATTGGCAGTGAGGATTATCGGTGAAATCACCGAAGAGCGGCTCTTTCTTTTAAGAGAGGCCGATAAGATTATGATTGAGGAGATTCGCGAGGCCGGTCTTTACGGGGAAATCTGGCAGGCCTTCGCTGTTCTTCTTCCCGTAAAGTCTGTGGGGGTGATGGGAGACGAAAGGACCTATGAGAATGTCGTGGCCCTGCGAGCAGTAACCAGTACCGATGGAATGACCGCCGACTGGGCGGAGATACCTCATCCCGTATTGGGAAGAATCTCCAATCGCATTATTAATGAAGTCAAAGGAATAAACCGCGTAGTCTACGATATAAGTTCCAAACCCCCCAGCACCATAGAATGGGAGTAATTTTAATAGGGACCATTTAATTTCGTTTCTTTTTTGGTCTGCCTCTTGGCAAAGCAAGTAATATTCTTCCGAATTGTTTCTCTAACTTTTCTATAAATACCCTTGAGCCTAACGGGCGCCCGGTAAGCGTATGTTTTCTTATATTACCCAAATCTTTTTCCCCATTTCTTTCTATGTGTTTTGTCCCTATTTTTTGTTTTATAAAGAAGTATAAAGGAGTTGACAGTAGCGGGGGATATGGTAGAATCGTAGGCGGAGATATTGTCTTGACGAAATGAAATTGATAGGAGTGCGATGACTAAATATATATTTGTTACCGGCGGAGTGCTTTCCTCTCTGGGGAAGGGAATTGCAGTAGCTTCTATTGGGTGTTTACTGGAAAGCCGAGGATTGAAAGTTAGTTTGCAGAAAGTAGACCCTTACCTTAATGTGGATCCGGGGACGATGAGTCCTTTCCAGCATGGGGAGGTGTATGTTACTGATGATGGGGCGGAGACCGACCTTGACCTTGGGCACTATGAGCGTTTCACCGGGCTAAGTATGGGGCAGAAGAATAACTTTACCGCCGGGAAGATTTATCATTCCATAATCAACAAGGAGAGGCGGGGAGATTATTTGGGGGGAACTGTTCAGGTTGTTCCCCATGTCACTGATGAAATCAAGAGCTCTATTAAAGAAGTAGCCCGGGGAAAAAAGCTGGACGTGGTTATTGTGGAGATAGGGGGAACGGTAGGAGATATAGAGGGTCTTCCTTTCCTGGAGGCTATCAGGCAATTTCCTCTGGATATCGGTAAAGAGAATTGTTTATTCATTCACCTTACCCTCGTTCCTTATATTAAGAGCGCCAATGAGATCAAGACGAAACCTACTCAGCATAGTGTCGCCCGCCTGAGAGAAATAGGAATACAGCCGGAGATTCTTCTCTGCCGTACCGAAAGACCGTTTTCCCGGGAAGTCAGAAAAAAGATAGCTCTCTTTTGTAATGTCGATAAGGAAGCTATTGTTCAGGCTATTGATGTTGATTCTATTTATGAGGTTCCCCTTGCTTTCCGGGAACAGGGACTGGATGAAACGATTATCAGACGGCTGGGGCTTCCTCGAAAGAAACAGGATTTAACTCAGTGGGAAAAGATATTGGGACGTCTTAAGAATCCTTCCACTTCTACAAAGATTGCTATTATCGGGAAGTATGTGCGTTTACAGGATGCTTACAAAAGTATCCACGAGGCTTTAATTCATGGAGGGGCTGCTTGTAACTCCCGGGTAGAGATGGAGTGGGTGGATGCCGAGGATATTGAAAAGATGGGAGCAGAGAAGATCCTTCAGGGAATTAAGGGAATCCTGGTCCCGGGTGGTTTCGGGGACCGGGGAGTGGGGGGGAAGATAGAAGCATCCAGGTTTGCCCGGGAGAAAGGGATTCCTTTCCTGGGAATTTGTCTGGGGATGCAATGTGCCGTGATAGAATTTGCCCGGAATGTCTGTGGACTTAAAGGAGCCGATAGCTCTGAATTTAATTCTAAAACTCCCTATCCGGTTATTAGTTTGCTTCCCGGGCAGCGGAAGATAAAGGATAAGGGTGGAACAATGCGTTTGGGTTCTTATCCTTGCGTTCTTTATGCTAAATCCCTGGCCCGTAAAGCGTATGGGAAAAGGCGTATTAAAGAAAGACATCGGCATCGTTATGAGTTCAATATGAAGTATAAAGAGAAACTTATCCGGGCGGGAATGCGGTTTAGTGGACTTTCTCCCGATGCTCAACTGGTGGAGATTGTCGAGATAAGCAATCATCCCTGGTTCGTGGCTTGCCAGTTCCATCCGGAGTTTAAATCCAAGTTGAGCGAACCTCATCCTCTCTTTCGGGATTTTATCAAGGCGAGTCTGGAAACTACCTAAAAGTTATAAGTTGTACCCTTCCGGGCACGGGCAAGTTATGAATTAAAACTTTTAACCTTCAACCTTCAACCTTAAACTATTTCTAAAAATGTTAGCTAAAAGAATTATTCCTTGTTTAGATGTCAAAGATGGCCGGGTGGTCAAAGGTATCCACTTTCTTAACCTGAGGGATGCTGGGGATCCAGTGGAGATCGGAGCCTTTTATAGCCGGGAAGGAGCTGATGAATTGGTCTTCCTGGATATAACCGCTACTATTGAAAGCCGTCCTACGATACTCCATGTAGTTGAAAAGACAGCAGAGGAAGTTTTTATTCCTCTCACTGTCGGGGGAGGGATAAAAGGAATAGAGGATATAAAACAGTTGCTTTCCTCGGGAGCGGATAAAGTATCCATAAATACGGCAGCTATTAAGAACCCGGATTTGATTAAGGAAGCCTCGGAAAGATTCGGCAGCCAGTGTATTGTAGTGGCGATAGATGCGAGAAGAGTTGAAAGTTTAAAGTCTAAAGTTAAAAGAAAAAACGAAAAAAATTTGTCTTCTTATGCATCTAACTTTCAACCTTCAACTTTTGACTTTCAACCCTCTTGGGAGGTTTACATTAATTCCGGCCGGACGCCGACGGGGTTGGATGCATTGGAATGGGCCGGAGAAGTGGAGTCTCTCGGGGCGGGGGAGATTCTTCTTACCAGTATGGATGCCGATGGAACTAAGGATGGCTATGACCTGGAATTGACTAAAAGAATATCGGATTCGGCAACTATTCCCGTGATTGCTTCCGGGGGGGCAGGTAATCTTCAACATCTCTTCGAAGCGCTTACGGAAGGGAAGGCCGATGCCGTATTGGCAGCTTCCATATTCCATTATGGAGAGCATAGTATAAAAGAAACAAAAGATTTTCTGCGAAAACAGGGCATCATAGTGAGATCGTGAGTTACGAGTTACAAGTTACAAGTTACAAATTATAAATTATAAAGTCTGCTGAGAGGAATTGAGTATGTTGAATGACAAACCAAGAGAAGAATGCGGTATCTTTGGCGTCTTTGGGCATAAAGATGCGGCTGAGCTTACTTATCTGGGCCTCTATGCGCTTCAACACCGGGGTCAGGAAAGTGCGGGGATTGTTGTCTCGGATGGAAAAAAAGTGAGAATCCAGAAGGGGATGGGATTAGTTACCGAAGTCTTTAAACAGAAAGGTTTGGAAGGGTATCCGTCCCATCTGGCTATTGGACATGTTCGTTACTCTACCATGGGTTCTTCCTCTCTTAAGAATGCTCAACCGTTTTTAGTAGAATATTCCAACGGTTCTTTAGCTATTGCTCATAATGGCAACTTGGTTAATGCCCAAGAGCTGCGCCGTAAACTGGAATCCTCCGGTTCTATATTCCAATCCACTATGGATAGTGAAATAGTTATCCATCTCTTAGCCAAATCAAGGAAAAAGAATCTGCAAGACAGGGTTTTTGAAGCTTTATCTCAAGTTAAAGGAGCCTACTCGCTCCTTTTCCTTACCGAGAAAGAATTAATTGCTGCTAGAGACCCTCAGGGGGTTCGGCCCTTGTGTTTGGGCCAGCTTGATGGGACTTATGTAATCGCTTCCGAGAGCTGTGCGTTAGATCTCACCCGGGCTAAGTTCTTGAGGGAGATTGAGCCGGGAGAAATTGTCTTCATAGATGAGAAAGGGTTGCGTTCCTTCAAGCCTTTTCCGAAGGAGAGACATTCTTTTTGTATCTTTGAGTTTATCTATTTTGCTCGTCCGGACAGTTATCTCTTTGGAGGCAATGTGCATCTTATCAGGAGGGCTCAAGGTAGAGAATTGGCCCGGGAATATTCTCAAGAGGCAGACTTGGTGATGCCTATTCCCGATTCGGGAAATTCCGCCGCTCTTGGTTTTTCCAAGGAGTCGGGGATCCCTTTCGAAATGGGAGTGATTCGCAACCACTATGTAGGAAGAACCTTTATTCAACCTTCACCTTACATCAGGGATTTAGGAGTCAGGGTCAAGCTCAATCCGGTCAAGGAGGTCTTGAAAGGAAAACGTGTAGTTATCGTTGAAGATTCTATTGTCAGAGGAACCACTTCCCGGACAAGGATAAAGACGTTGCGGGAAGCGGGGGCAAAAGAGATCCACATGAGGGTGAGCTGTCCGCCTTTGAAATATCCCTGCTTTTACGGAATTGATTTTCCTACCAAAGAAGAATTAATCGCTTCCAATCGAAGCGTAGAGGAAATTGCTGACTTTGTTGGTCTGGATAGCCTGGGATATCTTAGTTTAGAGGGACTATTTAAGGCTATGCCTCTTCCCCGGGAAGAATTCTGTACGGCCTGTTTCAACGGTGTTTATCCTATCTCTATTCCCAAAGGGATGGGGAAACATACCCTGGAGAGGATTATCAGTTGAAAGTTAAAGGTTCAAAGTTAAAAATTTTTAACGATTTTTGATGAGGGAAAAGTTGCGCAGTGAATATCGTGTCGGAGCTACAAAGCTGGTCCTCGTCCAAGGAGATATAAGAGATCAGGATACTGAGGCTATCGTCAATGCCGCAAATTCTGGTTTACTTGGGGGCGGAGGTGTTGACGGAGCTATTCATCGGGCCGGAGGTCCTCGAATACTTGCAGAATGTAAAGTCATCCGTGCCAAACAAGGAAGATGTCCTACCGGTGAAGCGGTCATTACCAGTGGTGGAAACCTAACGGCTCGCTATGTTATTCACACTGTCGGTCCTGTCTGGTCCGGGGGGAAGAAGAACGAGGATGTTCTTCTTTGCCGGGCCTACCGGAACAGTCTTGCCCTGGCAAAGAAGCATAATATTCAGTCTATCTCCTTTCCCTCGATTAGCACCGGCGCTTATCGTTTTCCCCTTAAGAGAGCTGTTCCCCTGGTCCTTTCTACCGTTCGGGATTTTTTGGAAGAGCATCATTTCCAGGAAGTCCGCTTCGTGCTTTTTGGCGAGAAGGCTTTTCTGAAATATAAAGAGGTTTGGGAAGAGATAGGAACTGCAGACTAAAGAGACTACAGACTATAGATAAATAGACTATAGACTAAAAGATTAAAATATTTTTGGTTTTTATCTGAAGCCTGAGGCCTAAAGTCTGAGGTCTAAAGTTTGAGGTCTGCAATGTATCTTTTCTATAACTTATTGTTACTATTTTCCTTTTTAGTAGGTCTTCCTTCTTTCTTTTTAGGTAAAATGCTTTTTACTGGTAAGTACCGGAAAAGTTTCCGGCAGAAGTTTGGATTTATTCCCTCTTCTCTTCAAGAAAAGATGGTAGGCTCTCCCTGTATCTGGATAAACGCCGTTTCGGTAGGGGAAGTCATCGCTGTTAGTTCTCTCGTCAAAGCTCTCCACAAGATGTATCCTCAAGCTTGTCTCATCTTCTCCACGGGCACGGAGACCGGTCAGGAGATGGCCCGAAAGATGGTGAAGGAAGCCACTGCCTATATCTATTATCCTTTAGACCTGCCCTGGATAGTACGCAGAACGTTAGATATAGTTAATCCAGACCTCTTTATCAATACCGAGACGGAACTCTGGCCGAATTTCCTCCGCCTGGCTAAGAAGAGAGGCGTCAAAATAATATTGGTTAACGGACGGATTTCGGTAAGGTCCTTTAGCCGTTATCGAAAGACTGCTTTTTTCTGGAGGAAGGTCCTGGATAACCTGGATGTGATGAGCATGATCTCTGAGATTGATGCGGAAAGAATCCGGGCTATAGGTGCCAAACCGGAACGAGTGTTTGTGAATGGTAATTCCAAATATGATGCTTTGGCAGGTCGGACAGAACCCCGTTTTGAAGAGGAGCTGCGAAAGATACTGAAGATAAACGAAGAAGAAAAGGTCTTTATTGCTGCCAGTACTCATCGGGGAGAAGAGGAGATAGTTCTGCAAGCTTATAAGAGATTCCTGGAAAAGTTCCCCGGGCTACTCTTAATTATTATTCCCCGGCATATTGAGCGAGTAGGGGAGGTTGAAGAAATTGTGAAGAAGGAAGGAGTCGGTCCTTGTATCCGTCGGAGCCGGATTGAAGGAAGCAAACAATCAAGGACGGAGTCAATAATTATCCTGGATAGTATAGGAGAATTGTTTAAGGTCTATAGCCTGGGAACGCTCGTCTTCTGTGGAGGAAGCTTCGTTCCCCGGGGAGGACAGAACATCATGGAACCGGCTGCCTGGGGGAAAGTTGTCTTCTATGGTCCGTCTATGGAAGACTTTCTTGATGCTAAAGAGCTTCTGGAAAGAGCCGGAGCAGGGATACCCGTAGAGAGCGTAGAGACATTAATAGAAAAAGGATTAGCTTTGCTTTCCCAGCCCCGGGAACTCAAAAAGCGGGGAGAAGCCGGCCGGAAAGTGGTAATGTCCTCCGGGGGAGCCGGGCAACGGAATGCCGAATTAGTAAGAGGATTGTTAAAATAGGGACAGACACTATTTAATTAAATAGTGTCTGTCCCTATTTTAGTATTTGTTCTGGTGGAGGATGTCGGATAGTTTTCTCTTGGGGATGTGGAGGGTGCCTTTATTGTCTTTCCAGTACTTGATGGAATCTTGCATTTCCTCTGCTATAGGTGATTCGAGGGGGTAGCCGAGAGCGATTACGGAATCGATAGGGCAATGGTCGGGAATGTTTAATAGCTTTTGCAAGGTTTCCCGTTCGATAGAACCCAGCCAACAGGAACCGATCCCTTCTTCCATGGCGGTGAGGATGATGTTTTCAATAGCTGCGGCAGCATCGCTTACTCCGGACATCTTTGTCTTTTCTTTATTGGTAAGGACGATAATATAAGCTGTTGGTCTTTCCCCTTCGGGAGGATTTCCCGCGGGAGCAATATAGGCTGCCCAACGCAAAGTGGAAAATACCCGGTCGACCAGATCGGGTTTGTCTACCACGATGTACTCGTTTGGCTGGAGGTTGCCTGCCGAAGGAGCTAACCGGGCTGCGTTAATCAATTTCTCCAGAGTCTCTTGGGGAAGGGGAGTTTGTTTGAACCGTCTTACCGTCCGCCGTTTGCAAATAGCTTCATAAACATTCATTTCTGTAACTCCTTAAAGGATGCGTACCATCCTCTTTTAAATTTTTATTCACGTGCCCGCATATCTTTGTATACTTTCCGGGCTTTATTGATGTATCCCAGCAGATACTTTCCCTGGTCTGCTGGGATTGTGCCGTCGTTAATCAGGTTCTCTAACTCGCTTAGTTTGCCTTCCATGTAGGTAATGCGTTTGTCAAGTCCGTCAAGATTCCAAAAAGGTTTTCCCGCAACGGTGATATAAATCGCTGTGGTATGACCCGCTGTCTTTTTACCTAACGCTTTCCCGGCAATCCATAAGCTTTGATTTACTTGAAGTTCGTATTCAAGGGTGCAATCGGTCTCTTCTTTCTTGCTTTCCGGGATGGCTTCAGCAATAGTTTTGCCCATGGAAACCAGTTCTATTTTTTTCAACGTGTCTAAGGTTGGATTTATCCGGGCCCGTAATTTAACCTTTAGTTTCCCGGGAGCTTTGAGGGTAATCTCAGAGCCGGGAAGTTGTCCCTCTACGGTAAAATCGATTACCGGACCGGTAGAAACATAGGTCTTTCCTTCCTTAAAGGCTTTCAACCAATTTTTAAAATTAAAATCTCCCCGGACATAAACAAAGAAATTGCGATTACCAAACCATTCTGCATAAGGATAATCAGAGCCTAAGGCGACTGTCTGTTTAAACCCTAAATTCCA
>JAADIA010000079.1 GCA_013151555.1 Nitrospirota bacterium
AAAAGAAAGAAATTTAGTATCCACTTTGAAAGAAGTAAGAAAAGAGTTGCAGACAGTTTTAAATATCCTCTCCAAATAACTAAGTTACAAGTTTACTATCGGGGCGTGGCGCAGTCCGGTTTAGCGCATCCGCCTGAGGCGGAGGGTCAGCGGTTAGAGCTATTTTACGAGGAATAATATTTAGAGTAATTTTATCGGGGCGTGGCGCAGTCCGGTTTAGCGCACTTGACTGGGGGTCAAGGGGTCAGCGGTTCAAATCCGCTCGCCCCGATTTTTAGCTGACCCCAGGGGATGGTAAGGGGAAGGTCCCCTTACGCCTGGGGGGTCATCAGTGAACGAAGTGAACGCCCTAGGGGGGCTTGCCCCCCTGCGGGGGAGCGAGAGCGACGGGTTAGGCGGTTTACGCCTGCGGCGCACAGGCAAATCCGCTCGCCCCGATTTTTAGCTGTCCATATTGGATATTATAGTTTGAGAGAAAAAATTCAATAAATTGAAGAGGATGTTTAATGACGGGTTTAAGGATCGTATTATTCGGGCTGCCAAACTGGATGTTAACCTCTATGAAGAGGTTGAGGCTGATAAGGGAGCAATGAGCCAGGCTACGGCAGTTGTTGTTCTTTCCAGTATCGCCGCAGGGATAGGAAGTACGGGAAGAGTAGGGCCTATCGGGCTTTTGTTAGGGACGATCGCGGCCCTTATCGGGTGGTATGTCTGGGCTTATCTCATTTACTTTATTGGCACGAAATTTCTCCCGGAGCCACAGACTAAAGCAGATCCCGGTGAATTGTTGCGGACTATCGGCTTTTCGAGTTCTCCCGGCTTGATTCGAATATTGGGTATTATTCCGGGGCTGGGACAGATGGTTTTTTTCGTCGCCTCAATTTGGATGCTGGCGGCAATGGTGATTGCTGTTAGACAAGCCCTTGATTATAAGAGCACGTGGCGAGCTATAGGAGTGTGTGTAATCGGCTGGATCATTCAAGCATTAATCCTGCTGTTTCTTTTTTCTCTTTTGGGTAGTGCTGCAAAACCAATCTAATGTTTTTAGATAGCCGTCCACGTATCAGAAAACCCGGCATTGCCTTAGGATCCCTCGTTACAGATGATACTTATCAATGCCTGAATAAACTATAAAGACCGGGCCACAAGTCTTCATAGTCTTGCCTTTTCCCAAAGACAATTTTCCCTGGAGGGAAACGGTTCATTCCCTTTTTCCCCTAAAAGGTTTCATTAAATAAGGTAATAGCTATGAACCGCTTATTTAAGACGTTATTGCGGGGGTTCCTTATATTAGCGGGAATAACTTTTGTTTACTCTTCCTCGAATTCTCCGGAATCCATAGCCTCGGATGCGCCTCCGGTTTATACATATAGAGTCGTCAATACTTATCCTCACGATCGAGATGCCTTTACTCAAGGGTTGGTTTTTGAGAATGATGTCTTATATGAAGGAACAGGGCTGCGTGGACATTCCTCCTTGCGCAGGGTAGAATTGGAAACCGGAGATATATTGCAAATTCGAGATCTGCCGGCGCGATTTTTTGGTGAGGGTATTACCATCTATGGGAACAAAATCATCCAGTTGACCTGGCAGTCCAGGGTTGGGTTTGTTTACGATAAAGACAGTTTTGAGTTGCTGAAAGAATTCAGTTATCCTACTGAGGGATGGGGTATTACCAATGATGGTAAATGCTTAATTATGAGCGATGGTACGTCAATATTACGTTTCTTGGATCCTGAGACTTTTGAGGAGACCCGCCGGGTTGAAGTATATGATAACAAGGGTCCGGTTACCAGCCTTAATGAATTGGAATATGTCCAGGGGGAAATTTATGCTAATGTTTGGAGAAAGGACCGCATCGCAATAATTGCGCTTCAGACGGGACAGGTGATTGGATGGGTAAATATGAAAGGAATTTTAAATTCGGGAGGTCGTGATAATCCTGCTCGTGTTATCAACGGCATTGCCTATGATGCAAAGAATAAGCGGTTGTTTGTAACCGGGAAATTGTGGCCTAAACTCTTTGAGATTGAGGTGATTTCTCCAGAGTAATTTAGGTTTTTGCAAGGATAACTCCTTCGGTATCTTTCTCTAACATCCTTAATTATAACCGGAAGGAGGATAGGGGATGATTCCCTAAAACCATCTTGAGAGAAATATCATTGAGGGAAATATCCTTTGACTTTCATCTTAATTCTGATAAAATGTCATTCAACACGCGGGGGATGAACGAAATAAAATAAGCTGGGGTTTGTTATGCCTATTACTTTAAAAGATATTAATATTGAAAATTTCCGGAAGATTTTCAAGCGAATAGTGCGCGATAAAGATAAAGCCGGGATTGCGGCTGTTCAGAATAACCCTGATGATCTCCTTGAGAGGGCTAAGAGTTACGGTACTCAATACAAGAACAAGAGTTGGGGGTGGAGTTCAAATATCTGGAGCCGGAGTGCTCCTAACAGCGTTCAGATTAACGGTGAAGGTGAACTCAAGCTTGAGCATCGGCAACTGATGTTAAACGTTTTGGAACATATTCTCTGTCGTCCTCTAATCCAGGTGGATGCCAATCTGGGGAGTCCCGGTTCCAAGGCGGAAATGAGATGCCGTCTCTACTGCGATCCGCAGTTCCCCGATATTGCTTACAGGTGGAGTCAACTGAATTTTCCCGGCGATCCTCAAGCCGATCCGGAGGTGGAGATATTTTGTATTCCCCATTACCTGGAGAACCCCAATGTTCCCGGTAGCCGGGAGATGCTCCGGGTGATGAGGTTTCCGAACCATAATTATTCTATTATTACGGTGAGTTCCTACCAGGGTGAGTGTAAGAAAGGGTTCCTCTCGCACTGGATACTCCATGCTTATAGAAAAGGGGGAACAGGAGAACACGCTTCGCTTAAAGAATTTACTGTCCGGAAGCGGGACGGGACTGAGAAGAGGATGGTGATGTGTGTCTGGGGCCTTTCGGGAAGCGGGAAATCGACCCATGGGATGTATGTGGTTAATGAATATACGGCGCCTCTTTTCCGGGAGAAGTTTGGAATTGATGTCTCCGAATTTATCTACGCCCAGGCAATTAAAAACGATGATATTGTTGCTATATTTGAGGACCAGGTAGTTAGTCCGGAGAAAGGTGCCTGGACAAAGACGGAGGATGTTGATAAGAGCCAGATCGGCATCTACCGGGCAGCGATGGCCTCCCGGGCGCTCCATGAGAATACCGAATGGGATGCCGAGGGCAATCTTAGCTTTGCCGGAAAGTTGTTTCAATACCGGGGAAGGCTTAACCAAAATGCCCGGACTGTCCTCATGCTGGAAGATACCGGTTATTTCGATGGCAGTGTGGATTCCAGCGAGCCGCTGAATATGGCTGTTTTCATCAGCCCCGGCTACCTTACCGATTTTGCCTGGCTGAAGATTAACGATGTGAATTTTGCCGCCAAAGTCCTGGCTGATGGAAGGACGGTTGGACATCCGGCCCAGGGTGCCAAGGGCGTAGGAGAAGAGAAGTACGCCAGCCGTTATTGTTCGCCTTTTACCATGGGAGTAAGTAGTGCAGCTCATGTACATCGGTTCCATGAGTTCCTCAAAAAAAGAGAAGGAACGGACAACCCCATCGATGTTTATCTCATTAATACCACCGGGAAGGTTGGTACTGAGTATCGGTGGGTGGAAATTGAACGGGATGGTGAGCCGGTGAATATACCCCAACCGGTATTTGAAAATAAGAATGGAAAAAGAAAGCCGGTAGGAGGCACCGGTCCTTCAATAGAGGAGACCGAACTTTTTCTTTTTCAGGCGGCAAGAGGTGCGGTTGAGTACCGACCGCATCCTCTCTGGGGCAGCAAGGTTCTTGTCCCGGCAGGGGTCCCCGGTATCTCCGGGGAAAGACTCAATGCTCTTAATCCTTTCACCTATCATCCGGCTGAGGATATGAAACGGTTACTGAAAGCCCAGATTGAAACGAGCAAATATTATCTTAACAGACAATGTGCCGGGTTGGATAAACATATCTATGAAGCCATGGATTTTTAAAAATGTTTAGGAAAGTATAAACCCCGGGTGAACATGGGGGAAATAACAATAGCCACGAATGAATGTTGATAAAGGTATGAAATTAAAAAACGAAAAACTTTAACCACAGATTATCGCAAGATTAAATTTAATTCTTATCTGTGTAAATCTGGTGTTAATCTCGGGGTTCATATCTTTTGATTTTTGGAGTTTTATTTTTGTATCTTTAATCCATGTCTATCAGGGGCTAAATATTTTTTGGAGATGAATCATGTCTTTATCAGGGAGAGCTTCTTTAATCAGTCCTTCACCTACTTTGGCCATAACGGCTAAAGCGAAAGCGATGAAAGCACAGGGTATTGATATAATTGGATTTGGGGCGGGAGAACCGGATTTTGATACGCCGGAGCACATTAAAGAAGAAGCCCGGAAAGCTCTTCAAGAGGGTTTTACTAAATATACCCCTGTCTCGGGGATTGAGCCGTTAAAGAAAGCAATTTGTAAGAAGCTTAAAAAGGATAACGGGTTGAACTACGATCCGGCACAGATAATCGTTTCCTGTGGAGCGAAACATTCTTTATACAATGCTATCCAAATTATTTGTGAAGAGGGAGATGAAGTTATCCTGCCTTCACCTTATTGGGTGAGTTATCCGGAACAGATAAAATTGTCGGGGGCAAGACCCGTGATAGTAGAAACCCGTGAGGCAGAGGGATTTAAACTCGGGCCGGAAAAGTTTTTAAAAGAGATAACTTCTCAAACGAAACTTTTGATCCTGAACAGTCCTAACAATCCTACGGGTGCTGTCTACTCCCGGGATGAGTTGCTGGCTCTTGCCGAGATTGCTATGGAGAAGAAGATTTACGTTATTTCCGATGAAATATATGAAAAGATAACTTACGATAAGGTAAAACATATCAGCATTGCTTCTTTAAGTCCCCGGATGCAGGATTTAACCGTGGTAGTAAATGGCGTATCCAAAGCATATTCCATGACTGGTTGGAGGATAGGCTATGCTGCCGGAAATAAAGAGATTATCGCGGCTATGTCCCGGCTGCAAAGTCATAGCACTTCCAATCCTGATTCTATCGCTCAGAGGGCGGCTGGGGAAGCTATTGAGGGAACTCAGGAGCCTCTTAAGGAAATGGTGGCTGAGTTCGAAAAGCGAAGGGATTATCTCGGGGAGAGACTGAATAACCTGAAAGGTTTTTCCTGTCAGCAACCTCAAGGTGCTTTTTATGCTTTTCCCAATATCTCGGGAGTGCTGGGAAAATTTTTCCGGGGTCGGAAGATAGAAGATTCTTCTTCTCTGACAGGTTTGCTCCTGGATGAGGCAAGGGTAGCTGTTATTCCCGGGTCGGCCTTTGGACAGGATAATTACCTCAGGTTTTCTTATGCAACTTCCATGGAGAATATTAGCAAAGGGCTTGACCGGATAGAAGACGTGGTGAACAAGATAAATTAGACCAGGGACTGAAGAATAAGAAAAAAGCTGTATAGGACGCAGATAAACGCAGATTTAAAGGATTAAAAACACAAGACAACTTTATAATAGTTTCAGATTTTACTCCCTCCTGAGGCGGACAGGAATTATCAGCAGGGTGAGTTTTAAGAATTAGGAAAAATAAAAAGATTAAACCTTAATTCTTAGTTTATATAAATATTGTCCCGGTAATTTATACTTTGGGTTCCGGATTTTTAATTATCTGTATCTATCTGCGAATATCTGCGTCCAAAAAAGAAAGTTTTTATTGTGTTTTTTTGTGTCCTCTGTGGTAACGAAGTTTTCTTGGAGAAAGAACGGTGGAAAGCGAAGTTATATTAAGTACGGATTTAGCGGATGTAAAACTTTTTAAAAAAGGGAAGGTGCGGGATATCTATGACCTCGGGGATGAGTTTCTCATAGTAGCTACCGATAGGATATCCGCCTTTGATGTTATCCTACCCAACGGTATCCCTTGTAAAGGAAGAGTCTTGACCAAACTGTCGGAATTCTGGTTTGATTTCACCGGCAATATCGTCAGGAATCATTTAGTTACTACCGACTTCGCTCTTTTTCCGGAAGAACTGCAAAAGTATGTATCTATCCTTGAGGGGCGGTCAATGTTGGTTAAGAAGGTGGAAACGGTGCCGGTTGAATGTGTAGTCCGGGGATACTTAGCCGGGTCCGGATGGAAGGAATATAGAGAGAAAGGTTCCATCTGCGGGATCAGTTTACCCCCCGGCCTCAGGGAGGCGGAGAAGTTACCTCAGCCGATATTTACTCCTTCTACCAAAGCCGACTCTGGGCATGACCTGAATATAACCGAGGAAGAGATGAGAGGATTAGTGGGAGCAAAAGTGGCGGAGGAGGTAAAGAAGAAAAGCCTGGAGATTTATAAAGTAGCCGATGAATATGCGGAATCTCGAGGCTTAATTATCTCCGACACCAAATTCGAGTTCGGATTTGTTCGCAATGAAGAGCTCATTCTTATAGATGAAATTCTTACTCCGGATTCCTCGCGTTTTTGGGATAAAAACGATTACTGTTTGGGACAATCACCCAAAAATTTTGATAAGCAATTCGTGCGCGATTATTTAGAAACTGTGAATTGGGATAAGACTCCTCCCGCTCCTTCCCTTCCTCAGGATATTGTCTGGAAGACCAGCGAAAAATATAAGGAAGCCTATAAGAGGCTTACCGGCAAGATGATTGTATAGCCGGCATTAAGAAGGTGTTCCAAACTGCTGCCAGGTAGGGTTGAAAAATGCTGATGCGGCGGCCCGTGAGGGTTATTCTCTATATTATCTTTGCCACCGTCTTGATTGCAGTTCTCTTCGTTAACCTCTCCCATAAAAGAGCAAATATCGAGAGAATTATTCAACAAGAAGGTTTATCTTTGGGAAGCATGTACGCCGTTGCCCGGGAAACCCGCAATGAAGCTATCATAACTGCGGTTATTATCTTTATCCTGGGGATAACCGCTCTCAGCTTACTGCTCATTTATGAGCAATATCGTTCTGCCCGGAGGAGTTTGAGCGCGGTGGAAAGCCTTTCCTCAAATGTTCTCCGAAGCATAACCCGGGGGGTGATCGTCGTTGACTTAGAGGGAAAAATATCCAGCCTCAATAAGGCCGCTGAGACCATCCTTAATTTGAAAGGCCGGAATTTATCCGGTACCCCTTTCCGGGAAATCTGGAATAAGGATGACCGGATAAGGGTTATCCTGGAGAAGGTTCTGGAGGATAAAGAGCTTTCCGGAGACCAGGATATTGATTATTATGTGGAGGGAAAAGGGAGACTATCGCTTCGTATTGATACTACCTTTCTCGAAGACGATGAAGGCAAGACGGTTGGAATAGTAATCCTTATCAAAGACCTTACTGAAGCTAAGCAACTGGAAACACAGATGAGGAGAGCGGACAAGTTAGCTTCGCTGGGACGTTTGGCAGCCGGCATCGCTCACGAGATAAAGAATCCTTTAAGCGCTATGTCCATAAACCACCAATTATTGGAGGAGGAAGTTTTTTCCTCATCTTCTCTTTCCCGGAAAAGATTATTGAACTACTTGAACATCGTCGGGACGGAAACCAAACGTTTAGAGGGTATCGTCCAGAATTTTCTCCGCTTTGCTAAACCTCCTCCCCTGGAATTGAGTCAGGTGAATATTAACCGAGTTCTTGATGGAGTTCTGGCTCTGATAGGGCAGGAAGCTGTGGAAGAAGGGATTAAGATATCTAAGAATTATCATGAAGATTTGCCCCGGGTTCAGGGAGATAAGGAACAACTAAGCCAGGCTTTCTTGAATATAGTTATTAATTCCCTTCAGGCGATGGCGGGGGGAGGGCAATTGACTATTAGAACAGCAAAGGGACCGCGACATATCGAATTAGAAATTTCCGATACGGGTCGAGGCATTGCTCTTCAGGACCAGGAGAAGATTTTTGAGCTTTACTTCACTACTAAGGAGGGGGGAACGGGACTGGGATTGCCCATAACCCAGCGTATTATTCAAGAACATCGGGGATGGATAGGGATAGAAAGCAAACCGGGAGAAGGAACTAAGTTCAGGGTTAACCTTCCGCTGATATAGGCAAAAGATCATGAAGACAGAGAAAATTCTGGTCGTTGATGACGAAATAAATATTGCCCGGGGAATTTGTGAAGCGCTGGGCAAAGAAGGTTATCGAACCTTATCAACATCCAATGGGTTGAAGGCTTTGGAGGAAGTAAGAGAAGACTTTTTCCATCTCATCATTGCCGATGTAAAAATGCCGGGGATGAGCGGTTTGGAATTTCTCCGTCAGGTTAAGCGGGAGTGTCCGGAGACAATGGTGGTTATCCTTACTGCTTATGGGACCATCGAGACGGCTGTGGAGGCGATGCGGGAAGGAGCCTATGATTATCTTTCCAAGCCTATTGACATCAAAAGGCTGAGGGCTCTGGTGGAGAAAGCCCTGGAAAAACAAAGGTTAATCCTGGAGAATCAAATTCTCCGCCAGAAACTGGAAGGTCGAACCCGGTTCGATAAGATAGTGGGAAAAGGTGAGAAAATAAGGGAAATTTACCGGTTGGTCGAACGGGTGGCAGATACCAAATCTACTGTCCTCATCCAGGGGGAGAGTGGAACCGGGAAGGAATTGATTGCCCGGGCTATTCATGAGCATAGTTCCCGTTGCCGTAAGCCTTTCATCACCTTGAACTGTGCTGCCTTACCCGAAAACCTTCTGGAGTCGGAGCTCTTCGGTCACGAGAAAGGAGCCTTCACGGGAGCTCTAGCCAGGAAAACAGGCCGGTTTGAGGAGGCAGAAGGGGGGACCCTTTTTTTAGATGAAGTGGGAGGGATGAGCCCTAAGATGCAGATGGACCTGTTAAGAGTAGTAGAAGAGCGAAGGTTGCGAAGGGTAGGAGGCTCAGAGATGATTGAAGTAGATGCCCGTCTCATTGCAGCCACTAACACTGACCTAAAGAAAGCTGTGGAGAACGGTTCTTTCCGAAAAGACCTTTATTACCGTTTAAACGTTATTCCTATCTTACTTCCTCCTTTACGGGAACGGAAAGAGGATATTCCCACCCTGGCAAAAGTTTTCTTAGCGGAGTTCAATAAGGAAAATAATAAAGATGTGAAAATAATCTCTCCCCAGGCGATGGAGGCCATGGTGAATTATCATTGGCCGGGGAATATCAGGGAGTTGAAGAACGTCATGGAGAGAGCGATCATCCTGGCTCCCGGAGATAATATACTGTCTGAATATCTACCCTCGGAAATCCAGGAGAAAATAGGTCAGCCGGGGCGGGTTTCTCTTGCCCTGGGCACGACTCTTAAAGAAGCAGAGAAAAAACTTATCGAACAAACCTTGAAGGAAATAACCTCTCATCGGGAGGAAGCCGCGAGGCTCTTGGGAATTAGCGTTCGTTCTTTACACTATAAAATGAAGGAATACGGGATTGAATATTAGTTATATCAATTACTTAAAAGGCGAATGAGATTATAGTATTCCAAAGGTTAGGAGAGGCAAACTTATCTCTGCTCGTAAGAGTCTTGGTCGCTCCTAAAGCAAAAATGCCGGCATAACCAATTACGCTTTACAGCATAATAGCCTCCGACACCTCCGAAAATTTTCTTTGACTTCCTTGCCAGTTCTGGTAAAATGCTCACATGAAAAGGGTTCTTCTTCTCTATATTTTTGAAAGAACTGGTCACCACCTGGCAGCTCAGGCTTTAGAAAAAGCTATAAGAGAACGGGAGAAGAATTGGAATCTTCTGACCGTTAACTTTCTTGGTTATGCTAATCCTCACCTTAACCAGGTTATTCAGAGTGGTTATTTATCGTTGCTTCATAATACGCCTGAGATATGGGACTATCTCTATGATAACCCCAAGGTGGCGCGGAGGATATCAGGAGTTAAGGAATTCATCAATAAATTAAAGTCCGGAAAGTTGGAAGAATTGCTTGATTCTTTCTCTCCCAAGACAGTTATTTGTACCCAGGCTTTCCCTTGTGGAGTAGTGGCCGCTTATAAAGAGAAGAGAAAAAAAAATCTCCCCTTGATTGGGGTGATCACGGACTATGTAGCTCACTGCTATTGGCTGTATGACCAAGTCGATTATTATGCGGTTCCTCATGAGACTACTAAGAATGACCTGATAAAAAAAGGGATTGCCGCGAGGAAGATACGAGTTACGGGAATTTCCATTGATCCCAAGTTTGGAAAGAAGCAGGATAGAGAGAGAATTGTAAAAGGAATAAATTTAAGCCCGAATCTTCCTACCGTACTTATTATGGGAGGAGGGCAGGGATTGGGACCGATAGAAGAAATTGTTGATAGCCTGGACGCTCTTCCCTTACCCTTGCAGATGGTCATTGTTACCGGCCTTAATAAAAGTTTAAGAGAGAACCTGGAAGAAAAAAAAGGTGAAATGACTAAACCGGTTCATATCACAGGATATGTGGATAATATTGAAGAATTTATGGAAATATCCGATATAATCGTTACCAAATCGGGGGGGTTGACTACTGCTGAAGCTTTGGCTAAAGGTTTAGCTATAGTCATAGCCGGTTGTCTACCGGGGCAGGAAGAAAGGAACAGTCGGTTTTTAGTGGACGAAGGAGCGGCGATAAAAGCCGATGGGGGTAAGAAAGTAGCTGTTGTTGTTAGTGAACTACTGAGCAATCCCCGGCGTCTTTCTTCCCTTCAGGCTAAGGCCAGAGAGTTGTCGAGTCCTGACGCTTCTTTGGAAATAGCTGAGATGGTTATGGAGACAGTAAACTCAAGTTAACGAAGGCTCAAATGCTCCGGATAACAGCTCTCTTTTCTAAATATGAACCCGGGAGCATTGGAACTATGGAGCACTTTTCAAGTTACGACCGAAGGGAGTTGATTTGAAATATCTCATCTATCAGTTAATTCATTTCATCTCTTTTTGGCTGCCTCTAAAGGTTGCTTACTGGTTGGGAGAGAGAATAGCCGATCTCCGTTATTTGTTCTGCAAGGAAAGCCGGGAAACAATCGAGAGTAATCTGAAGCAGGTTCTGGGGGAAAAGGAAGAAAAGGAAATCAAACGCAAAACCCGCAAGGTCTTTCAGAACTTTGCTAAATATGTCGTTGACTTTTCTCGTTTTTGCCGTATTAATCAAAAGAACCTGGAAAAGTTTATTACCATAGAAGGGATGGAAAACCTCAAACGGGCATTTGCGGCTCGGAAGGGAGTTATTGCTCTCACCGCTCATCTGGGAAACTGGGAATTGGGAGGAGCAACCCTTGCTATCTCTGGCTATCCGATTAACGCTGTTGCCCTCGATCACGAAGAGACTTCCGTTAACCGTCTCTTTGTTCGGCAGAGGACAAAAAAGGGAGTGAAAGTTATTCCTTTTGGGATGGCGGCCAGTAGATGTTACCGGGCCCTTCACCGTAATGAGATGGTCGCTCTTCTCGGAGACTGGGATATCAAAAGCCAGGGAATAGAGACTCGTTTTCTGGGAAGGTTGACTACCCTTCCCCGGGGTCCGGCTGTTCTTTCCTTAAAGACAGGGGCAGCTATTTTGCCCGGATTTACTATCAGACAAGAGGATGACCGTTTTAAACTTTTTCTGGAAAAACCTATTTTCCCGGAGTCTACCGGACGCAAGGAAGAGGACATAAATAAGTTGAGTGCTCAAGTAAACAAGGTTATGGAAAACTATATCCGGAGCTATCCGGAACAGTGGTTCCTCTTTCATAAAGTGTGGCCGGAGGAGGACAGGGAACAGATAATACCTAATAAAAGTTGAAAGGATTTAGAGGAGAAGAGATAATGTCTAAAGTCAAGGATTGCTTAAAAGAGTTGAAATTTGATGATAAGGGCCTGATTCCTGTTGTCATTCAGGAGGTAGAAACCAACGAGGTTCTCATGCTGGCTTATATGAATGAAACCTCTCTTTCGGCTACGCTGGAAACGGGAAGGACGCATTTCTGGAGCCGGTCGAGGGGGAAGTTATGGAAAAAAGGAGAGGTTTCCGGTTGCGAACAGATCGTTCACGAAATTTTTGTTGATTGCGATGAAGATAGTCTTCTAATCAAGGTCCATCAGAAGGGCGGAGCCTGTCATACCGGTTATAAATCCTGTTTCTATCGAAAGATTAATGTCAAGCAGGATATGATTGAGATCGTTAGCCGCAAGGTTTTTCATCCTCATGAGAAGTATGGCAAGAAGGAAAAGCAAGAAGAAAATTTGACAGGATGAACAGGATAGACCGGGCTGAATACTGAGCGCTGAATTCTGAATTATCAAAGAGAGGAGGAGATTCCATGAATCCGCAAATTTTTCGGGAATATGACATTCGGGGGGTGGTTGATAAGGATTTGACTCCGAAAATAGTAGAAACTTTGGGAAAAGCTTTTGGGAGCTATATCCAGGATTTTCAGGGCAAAGAGATTGTCGTTGCCCGGGATAACCGTTTATCTTCGAAGCTGTACCGGGACGCTCTCATTTCCGGAATAGTTTCTACTGGATGTAGTGTCCTTGACATTGGCGAGGTTCCCTCTCCGGTATTCTATTTTTCCTTGATTCATTATGAGAAAGATGGAGGAATGATGATTACTGCCAGCCATAATCCTCCGGAGTTCAATGGGTTCAAGATTAGTCGTGGCCATAGCAGTATTTATGGGGAGGAGATTCAGAAGTTAAGAAAAATAATCGAATCCGGGAAGTTCCGGGAAGGTAAAGGACAAATAAGCAGTAAAGATCCCCGGGCGGCTTATCTCAGTTGCCTTAAAGAGAGAGTAAATTTAAAACGAGAACTGAAGGTAGTTGTGGATGCCGGCAATGGGACAACTTCCGATTTAGCCCCTTCCTTATTGGAAGAACTGGGTTGCCGGGTAATAAAACTTTACTGTGAGTCGGACGGGAGGTTTCCCAACCATCATCCGGATCCGACTATCCCGGATAATTTAAAGGATTTAATTGCTACCGTGCAAAAAGAAAAAGCCGATCTGGGAATAGCTTACGATGGAGACGGGGATAGAATTGGAGTAGTTGATGAAAAGGGCAAGATTATCTGGGGCGATAGGTTAATGATAATATTTGCCCGAAAAATCCTTAAAAAGCATCCGGGAGCCAAGGTCGTTTTTGAGGTCAAATGTTCTCAAAGTTTGATTGAAGAAATTGAGAAAGCCGGAGGTGTTCCTCTGATGTGGAAGACGGGACATTCCCTTATCGAAAGTAAGATTCGGGAGGAAGGAGCTCTCCTGGCGGGAGAAATGAGCGGCCATATCTATTTTGCCGATAACTATTTTGGTTACGATGACGCTATCTTTGCTTCCTGCCGGTTAGTGGAGATTCTCTCCGGGACGGAGAAGAGATTATCTCAGCTTTTAGAAGGGGTCACCGAGTACCATTCTACTCCTGAAATAAGGATAGAGTGCCCGGATGAAAAGAAGTTTGAAGTGGTGGAGAAGGTCAAAAAATATTTCCGGGAAAAATATGAGATTATCGATATCGATGGGGTAAGAGTCCTCTTTGGAGATGGATGGGGATTGGTTCGGGCCTCCAACACGCAGGCGGTTCTCGTTCTCAGGTTTGAAGCGCGAACGGAAAAGAGGATGGAGGAGATAAAGAGTCTGGTGATGACCAAGTTAAAGGAAGTCATCGGATAAGAAACGCTAAGTTAACAAGGTCTCCGGTTAATAACTCTCTTTTCTAACTAGCCTGGAGCACTTGGTCTTGCCTTTTTTTAAGGAAGCTGATATAGTTAACAATCCTGGGAGAAACAAAAAGAGAGATGGAAGAGATAAGAGATAGACTAAAGCTGGTTAAAGAGAAAATTAACCGGGCCGTGGAAAGTTCCAGGCGAAGCGCCGGGGAGATTGAACTGGTAGTAGTGACCAAGACGGTTGCGGTAGCTCGTATTCGAGAAGCAATCGAGGCCGGGGTGCGGAATATCGGAGAGAACCGGGTGCAGGAGGCCCTGGCCAAGCATGAGGAGCTTAGTTCTCGTCCTCCCGGAGCGGGTCTTCCCCGATGGCATATGATCGGGCACTTACAGCGGAATAAGGTGGAGAGAGCTTTGAGCATCTTTGACCTTATCCATTCAGTTGACTCCTTATCCTTAGCCGAGGAGATAGATAAACGGGCTGAGGCTCTGGGAAAAAGAGTGGATATCCTGGTGGAAGTGAATGTATCCGGGGAGGAATCGAAATTCGGCTTAGAGAGGAGTAAAGTAAACGAGTTTTTAGTGACAATTTCTAAGTTGAAGAATCTCAGAATACAGGGATTAATGACGATGACTCCTTTCACAAACGATCCGGAACAGTCGAGACCTTATTTTCGTAAGCTCAGGTGTCTTAGCGAGGAGATACAGTCCGGCCGGCTGAATAATATAGAGATGCGGTATCTATCTATGGGGATGAGCCAGGATTTTGAAGTGGCTATTGAGGAGGGAGCTAATATGGTGCGTATCGGTAGCGCCATCTTTGGTTCACGGTCTTAGAAGATGAGGAAAATTTGACAGGATTAACAGGATAGACAGGATAAAATTATTACCTGAATAAGCAAATGAAACAAATTAAAATTAAATTATTACAGGTTTGTCTTTTAGTGGCTCTTTAAAAAATCTTGTTAATCCTGTTTATCCTGTCAAAAGAAGTAAAGTAACTAAGTGAGGTATTTTTTGAATAAAAAGATTGGATTTATCGGAGGGGGTAATATGGGGCAAGCCCTGATAAAGGGAATCCTGAAAAGAGGAATAGCGAACCCCCGGGATATAATTGTCAGTGACCTTGACAGGAATAAATTACGAGTTGTAAGTTGTGAAATGCAGGTTGTGATAGCTGAGGATAACCGGGAGGTTATTGAAAAGTCCGACATCATTATTCTTGCTGTTAAGCCAAAGGATATTGAAAGGGTATTGAAAGAGATTAGCGATTATTTGCAAGGTCTATCTGCTTCCGGTTCTTCCCCTATGGTCCTATCCATTGCTGCCGGGATAACGACGAAGTATATTGAGGAACATCTGGGGGATGATGTCCCGGTAGTCAGGGTAATGCCTAATACTCCGGCCTTAATCGGAGCGGGGATAGCTGCCATCTCTCGAGGCCGGTTTGCTGGTGAAGAAGAGGAAAAAATAGCGGAAGAATTATTCCGGGGAGTTGGGGAAACAGTTAAAGTAAAAGAAGAACTGATGGATGCGGTTACCGGTCTCAGCGGTAGTGGTCCTGCTTATGTATTTGCCGTTATGGAAAGTTTGGTAGAAGCAGGGGTGAAAGAAGGGTTGCCTTACGGTTTGGCACAAAAACTCGTTATTCAGACTGTTCTGGGGGCAGTGAAGATGGCCATGGAAACGGGAGAAAAACTTTCTACTTTAAGGGAAATGGTCACTTCTCCCGGGGGAACGACGGAAGCCGCCTTGGGTGTTTTTGAAGAAAGAAACCTTAGAAATATTCTGGCTGAGGGGGTAAGTGCCGCTGTTAGAAGGTCAGAAGAAATGGGTAAAAGTTAGGTTCCCGGCTGATAGCGGTTCGGACGAGTTCTGCTTAAAGGGATAATAAAGGAGAAGAAAAATGATGGGGATCAATATCGACGTCAAAAGGAGTCTCGGTGAGGTACACCCGCATATTTATGGACAGTTTATCGAACATATGGGGCGGGCGATATATGGTGGGGTGTATGATCCCGGTTCGGAGTTTGCCGATGAGCAAGGTTTTCGTTTAGATGTGCTGGAAAAGATCGAGGAACTCGATGTTCCGATATTGCGCTGGCCGGGGGGGAACTTTGTCTCAGGTTATCATTGGGTGGATGGCATCGGTTCCAAGGAGAAACGTCCCCAGAAAAGAGAAATAGCCTGGGATACTATTGAGTCCAACCAATTTGGGACCCACGAGTTTATGGAGTTGATCCATCGCCTGGGTTCTGCCGATCCCTATATTTGTGTGAACCTTGGTTTAGGTACCCCGGAAGAGGCCGCTGCCTGGGTAGAGTACTGTAATTCCACCACGGATACTTACTGGGCTAAGTTGCGTCAGAAAAACGGAGCAGATAAACCCTTTAAAGTGAAGTACTGGGGGCTGGGTAATGAAATCTACGGGAAATGGCAGTTGGGGCACAAAAATGCAGAGGACTATGCTAAGATAGCCTTTGAGGCAGCTAAGATGATGAGGTGTGTAGACCCGGATATCAAACTTGTTGCCTGTGGAGCCAATGATCCTGATTGGGACCGCACTGTATTGGAAACCCTCTGGTTCCATGGCACCTATCAGGAGGATATTCTTGATTATATTTCCATCCATCGCTACGATGGAAATGATTCTTATTATGGTCTCTTAGCCGCTCCCCAACTTATGGATAGAGATTTGCATGCTTTGGAAGGGGTTATCATGTCCCTGCAGAAACAGTTTAATAGCCCGGAGAGGCCGGCTATTTCCTTTGATGAATGGAATGTATGGTACAGGAAAGACGGTAACCGTCTCAAAGCAAGTCAGGATTTCCGGGAAGGAGAAGATTTGTTGGATGAGTTTTTTAACCTTCGAGATTCTCTCTATGTCGGTTGTGTATTGAACCTTTTCCAACGTCATGCGGATTGGGTCAAAATGGCTAATATGGCTCAACTGGTTAATGTGATTGCGCCTATCTTTTCTACCTCGAAAGGAAGTTATTATCAGACCATTTACTGGCCCCTGAAATTATATCGCAAGTTGCATCATAATATTTCCCTGGATGTCCGCTGTGAGGTGGAAAGTTATAATGTTACTGATGTTCCTGAGATTGTTGATTCAGTAGCAGGAGTCCGTGGAGATAGACCGGAGTATGGAAAAGAACGCAATGTTCCTTATCTGGACGTTTCCGCTACCTGTAATGAAGACGGAAGTTTAGTAACGGTCAGTGTAGTTAACCGCCATCATGCTGAGGTTATTGAAGCCTTAATTGATTTAGGCAACTATCAGCCGAAAGAAGGTAAAGCCTATACTATCAATGGGAGTGACCCTATGGCTTACTCTTTATCACCGGATGGCCGGAGCATCAATGATAATAAATATAACCCCGATGCCTGCAAAGTGACGGAAAGCTTACTTAAGCAAGTTAAGGCGAAAATGACGTATTCTTTTCCCGCTCATTCCATTACTTTGCTTGCCCTGAAAGCATGATTGGATGAAGGGGCGAAGTGAATCAGATGCGAAGGGAGGTATGAAACGGTGACGGCTCTAAGGGAAAGGGTAGACAAGGCTGCGGATTTTATTAAATCGCGGACTAAGGTTAAGCCGGAGGTTGCAATAATTCTGGGTACGGGCCTGGGAGCTCTGGCCGATGAGATTAAGGATAAAGAGATTATTCCCTACCCTCAGATTCCGGCTTTTCCTACCTCTACCGTCATCGGCCATGCCGGACAGTTAGCGCTGGGAACTCTGGGGAGAAAATCAGTGGTAGCTATGCAGGGGAGGTTTCACCGTTATGAGGGCTATTCCCTTGAGGAAGTAGCTTTCCCGGTCCGGGTGATGAAAACTTTGGGAGCTAAGGCTCTTATTATCTCCAATGCCGCCGGGGGGATGAATCCACTTTTCAAGGCCGGAGATTTAATGATTATTAGTGATCATATAAACCTTATGGGCGATAATCCCCTTATTGGGGTTAATGATGAGAAGCTGGGCCCTCGATTCCCGGATATGTCTCAACCCTATGACCGCAAATTAATTGCTCTTGCCGAGGAAGTGGCCGGAGAAGAAAAGATAAAAGTTCAGAAGGGGGTTTATGTAGCAGTCAGCGGACCTAATTTAGAGACGGCTGCGGAATATCGGTTCCTCCGTTTTATTGGAGCCGATGCTGTGGGCATGTCCACGGTACCGGAGGTAATTGTAGCTGTCCAGTCGGGAATGAGAGTATTGGGGATATCATGTATAACCGATGAGTGTCTTCCCGATGCCCTGAAGCCTGCGGATATAAAAACCATCTTTAAGATAGCGGCAAAAGCGGAACCGAAGCTGACCAAATTGATGAGTGAGGTTATTCAGAAATTGTAGAGGTAAGGTAAAAAAATACTATGAAAACCACAGAGACACGGAAGAGCGGAAACACGGAAAAAAGAATTCAGAATGGGAAGAAGTAAAGAGTTGTAAATTAAATTTCCGTGTTTCCGTGGTTAATTTTTGTAGTATCGTTGTAGAAGGGGAGAGAAATAAGAATGGATTATCGAGAAACCCTTAATTTACCGAAGACGAAATTTCCTATGCGGGCGGATTTGGTTAAGAGAGAACCGGAAATCCTGAAGTCCTGGGAGGAAAACCGCGTCTATGAGGCTATCCGGGAAAAGTCCCGGGGGAAACCGAAATATATTTTGCACGATGGTCCTCCCTATGCCAATGGGAATGTGCATATCGGCACGGCCCTGAATAAAATCCTCAAAGATATTATTATCAAATATAAATCCATGCGGGGCTACGATAGTCCCTACCGGCCGGGCTGGGATTGTCATGGTTTACCTATTGAACATCAGGTGATGAAAGCGTTGAAAGAAGAGAAGAAAAATTTAAGCCAGCCGGAAATAAGGAAAAAGTGCCGTGCCTTTGCGGAGAAGTTCGTTGATATTCAGAGGAAACAGTTTAAGAGGTTAGGAGTGTTCGGTGCTTGGGACAAACCTTATCTCACTATGAACCCGGAATATGAATCTGCTATCATTCAGGTTTTTGGCGAGTTAAGGAAGAAGGGTCTTATCTATAAGGCTCTTAAACCCGTTCACTGGTGTATCTGCTGTCAGACAGCTCTGGCGGAAGCCGAGGTGGAATATGCCGACCATAAGTCTCCCTCCGTCTATGTTAAATTTTTACTAACTCCGCAATCAACTAACAAGGTGGGCAATCTATGTGCGGGATGGGATCGCGATGACAAGATTAGTATCCTTATCTGGACGACTACTCCCTGGACCTTGCCGGCCAACCGGGCCACAGCTCTGCATCCGGATTATGAATATGCTCTGGTAAAGGTTGGAAAAGATGAGATGCTTATTATAGTCAAGGATTTAGTGGATACTGTGATGCAGAAAGTGGGTATAGTAGACTATAAGATAGCTGGAACTGTGGAGGGAAGAAAGCTGGAGGGGATAAAGTATCTTCATCTGCTAAACAAGAATGAGTATCCGGTGATTTTGGGGGAAATGGTAGCCAGAGATGAAGGCACCGGCTGTGTGCATACAGCTCCCGGCCATGGAGAGGCGGACTATGGATTGGGACTAAAATATGATTTGGACATTTTCGCTCCAGTTGATGAGAAAGGCTGTTTCACTTCTGAAGCGGATGACCTGGCCGGGCAAAATGTTTTTCAATCCAATAAGACTATAATGGAGAGGTTAAAGAAAAAAGGTTATCTCCTTCATGAAGATACTATTGTCCATTCTTATCCTCATTGCTGGCGTTGTAAAGACCCGGTGATTTTCCGGGCTACCGAGCAGTGGTTTATCTCTGTTGACCATGATGGTCTTCGGGATAAGTCCTTGAAGGAGGTGGAAAGAGTTAACTGGATCCCCGACTGGGGAGAGACAAGGATGCGCAGCATGTTAACTACTCGTCCCGATTGGTGTATCTCCCGCCAGCGGGTCTGGGGAGTCCCTCTTCCTATCTTCTATTGCCGGGAATGCAATCGGGCCTTGAGGGATGAGAAAGCGATGAAGGCCGTGGAGAACCTCGTCCTTGAAGAGGGAAGCGATGCCTGGTTTCTGAAAAGTCCGGAGGAGATATTGCCCCCGAATATATGTTGCTCGTGTGGTAAGAGGAATTTCCGGAAGGAGACGGATATTCTCGATGTCTGGTTTGAATCGGGAGTGAGCCACCGGGCTGTCCTCAGGGGGAACGAGGGACTTTCCTATCCGGCCGACCTTTATCTGGAAGGGAGCGACCAGCACCGGGGTTGGTTTCAATCCTCCCTGCTCACTGCCGTGGGAGCGGAAGGAAAGGCTCCTTATAAAACGGTACTTACCCACGGTTTCATGGTTGATGGAGAAGGAAAGAAGATGTCCAAATCTCTGGGTAATCTTATCTCCTCGGAAGAGGCTGTAAAAAGGTTCGGAGCCGACATTATCCGGCTCTGGGTATCCTCGGAGGATTACCGGAACGATATCTCTTTCTCGGAAGAGATCCTCACTCGCATGATGGAAGCTTACCGGCGCATTCGCAATAGCTGCCGTTTCATCCTGGGAAATATTCAGGACTTTGACTATGGTAAAGATGAAGTAGAATATGATAACTTACCGGAGATTGACAGGTGGGTTCTTTCTCGCCTGGTCAACTTAGTCTCAAGAGCAACCAAAGCTTACGATAGTTTTGCTTTTCATCGCCTCTACCACGACCTCCATAACTTCTGTGCATTAGATCTCAGTGCTTTCTATTTCGATATCCTCAAGGATAGGCTATATACCTTTGCTGCGGATTCCCGGGAACGCCGGTCAGCTCAGACGGTGCTTCATAAGATTCTGACAACTTTGGTCCGGCTGATGGCGCCCCTTCTTCCTTTTACCGCTGAAGAAGTTTGGGGGCATCTTACCCAGAAAGATGAGAGTGTGGACAGCATCCATTTATCCTCCTGGCCGAATCTTCCGGATTCTTATCTCGATGAAGAACTGGAAAGGAAATGGGAGCGGTTGTTCCGCGTTAGAGAAGAAGTATATCGGGCTTTGGAAAAAGCTCGGAACGAGAAAATAATTGGCAAGTCTTTAGAAGCAGAAGTAACCATTTTTTCCACTTCCTCAGAAATATTCCTTTTCTTAAAGGAATATCAGCCGGAGTTAGCTACCGTCTTTATCGTCTCCCGGGTAGAATTAAGAGAAGCAAAAGAACTGCCGGAAGGAATCTCCCCGGGTGAAGAAATGAAGGAATTAAGTGTGGCGATAAAGAAAGCTCCGGGAAATAAATGCCGGCGATGTTGGGTTTACAGCGAGGCCGTGGGAAATAGTGAAGAGCATCCTGATCTTTGCTCTCGTTGTATAAAGGTGGTGCATGATTGATAATCCATGTCGGGTCAACAGGATCTTTTAACTGTTGAGATAGGGGGGAAGCGGATGAAAAATAAGGAACAAGAAGAGTTCAAACGGCTTCTGGAGAAGGAGAAAGAGACCCTCCTTTCTCAGATTGAACATTTAGAAAACAACAGTTTGAATAAGTCGCAGCGGGAATTGTCCGGGGACCTTTCCGGTTATTCCTTCCATCTGGCCGATATGGGGACGGACAACTTCGACCGGGAGTTGGCTCTCAATCTGGTTAGCTCCGAGCAGAAATTGCTTTACGAGGTAAACGAAGCTTTACGCCGGCTGGAGAAAGGGAGTTTTGGTTGTTGTGAACAATGTGGAAAGTCAATTGGCCGGAAACGCCTTCAGGCTATTCCCTACGCTAGATTATGCATCAAGTGTGGGGAAAGGAAAGAGAAAGGCTAACTGATGGCCATAGTCCTGACCGTAAGCAGCCTGCTCTTGCTTATGGACCAGCTTTCTAAATACTATATTGAAAAGTGGCTCTCCCCCGGAGAATCGGTTCCCATCATTAAAAACCTGTTTCAACTCACCCTCATTCACAATTCCGGAGGAGCCTTCGGTTTATTTCGCCGTTCAGGTTCTTTTCTCTTTATCATCGTTTCGGTTCTGGTTTTAACTTTAATTCTCCTTTTTTGGAAAAAGTTTCTTCTGGGAGAGGGTCTGGGAGGAAAGTTAAGCCTTAGCCTTATTATAGGAGGGGCATCGGGAAATCTTGTTGACCGGTTGAGGTTCGGGCATGTAATTGATTTTTTAGATTTTAGCCTCCGTGGCCATCACTGGCCGGCCTTCAATTTCTCCGATATGGGTATCTCCATCGGGGTAATAATTCTCTGTTATAAGATGCTGAAGAAGACCTCCTAACCACAGAGGACGTAGAGAAACAAGACCTGAAACTATTCTGACAGGATTTACAGGATGAAAACTCGATTGAGTCGACTCTGTTGACAGGATTAAAATTTAAGTATAGAAAAAACAAAAAATCTTGTTAATCCTGTTCATCCCGTCAAAAATTTTGTAGGATTTTCTTCGCATCTTCATTCTTTTATATCTTCATGATTATCAGTTATCTTAAACTTCTGTGTTCATCATCAGTGTCTGATTAGTTTTTCCTTTCTCTGTAGTTGCCAAGGTGTTCTAATCATGGAAAAACAGCAAAGATTTATGGTTGAGGATGAAGAAGATGGTCTGCGGCTGGATAAGTTTTTAGCCGGTAGGCACCTTCCTCTCTCTCGTTCCCGCATTCAAAATTTGATTAGAACCGGGAAAGTTTCCGTAAACAGTTCTTCTTCAAGATGCAGTCATCGGGTAGTTGCCGGGGCTGAAATAACCATTCTTATTCCTGACCTCAAACCAAGGGAAATCCTTCCCGAGGACATTCCTCTCCATATTCTCTATGAGGATAACGAGCTTTTAGTGATTAACAAACCGGCAGGGATGGTAGTGCATCCGGCGGCGGGACATTACTCGGGAACTTTAGTCAATGCTCTTCTCTTTTATTCTCCTCGTCTTTCTACTATCAATAGTTCCCTGAGGCCGGGAATTGTTCACCGGTTGGACAAAGATACTTCGGGCATATTGGTGGTGGCTAAAACCGACGAGGCTCATCTCCATTTAGGCCGGGAAATAAAAGAACATAAATTTTCCCGAAAATACTTGGCTTTAGTTCGAGGAGATATGGAACTGGAAGAAGGGACCATTGAAGTTCCCCTGGGACGTCATGTTCTGGAGCGAAAGAAGATTGCTGTCCGTCATCAGGGAGGGAAGAAGGCGACAACTCATTATCGGGTTTTGGAAAGGTTTGGATTGGCCACTTTACTGGAAGTAACTTTAACTACCGGGAGAACTCATCAAATCAGGGTTCATCTTGCCCATCTTGGGCACCCGGTGATCGGAGATAAGACCTATGGACGAAAATCTTCTCTTTTCAACCTTCCCTTTGCCTATCTCATAAACCGTCAAGCTTTACATGCTTATACCCTGGGATTCGTTCATCCTTCCAAGAAGGAATATATGGAATTTACTGTTTCTCTTCCTGAGGACATGAAGAAACTGTTGCAGGAATTAAGAAAGCAGTTCAAAAAAGATGTTTGAAGTTTTTTCTTATGCCAATACGGAAGTCCCGAAAAGTCCCAAAAAAGTTTGACATTATCTTAAGAATGTGTTAGAATAAACTAAAATTAGAATCCTTTTAAGCCAGCTCAGTGAAGCGGTAAAGGGAGGACAGTGAAGCCATTAAAGAGAGAAGAAAAAGCCTTTTCTCCTACTATTGTGGTAAGGCTTGAGAACCGGACAGTAGGGTGGGAAGGCTATTTTTATACCCTGAATTTCATCTTAAAATTTTCCATCTTCGCTTACAGTTAAAGCAATTCCGAACGATGTAAGGGTTGGGAAGGAGAGGAGGAATGGGTAGTGTCAAAAGTTAAAGAAAAAGCTAAGATAATGCAGGGTAAAGAGATAGAGAAAGCTTTGTCCCGCCTTGCTCATGAGATATTAGAAAAAATTCCGGATGTGGGAAGATTGGCTATCATTGGGATCAGAAACCGGGGAGCTTATTTAGCCGAGAGAATAGCGGAGAAGATAGAGGAAATAGCCAGGATAAAGGTTCCTCTTGGGGTTATCGATATTACCCTCTATCGGGATGACCTATCGGCCATTGGTCCCCAGCCGGTTGTCCGCTCGACGGAAATTCCTTTTGATATAACAGGGAAGATGATTATCCTGGTGGATGATGTCCTTTATACCGGGAGGACGGTTCGGGCGGCTCTTGATGAGCTGACGGACTTTGGGCGTTCCGGGATCATCCAGCTGGCGGTCCTTGTTGACCGGGGTCACCGGGAATTGCCCATCCGGGCCGATTATGTAGGAAAGAATATTCCTACATCTCAAGAGGAAATGGTCGAAGTGAGATTGAAGGAAGTTGATGGACGGGAAGAGGTGATTGTTGTAAGTAAGGGGTTGTAAGGGGTTGCTCAAAATATAAGATTATTTTAAGGCAACCATTAGGGGAGAGTAAAATATGAAATGGAAGAGAAAAGATCTTTTAGGGTTAGAAGAGCTTTCCGCTCAGGAGATTGAGTTTATCCTGGACACGGCTGAGTCGTTCAAGGAAGTATCTTTGCGGCCCATCAAGAAGGTTCCTGCCTTAAGAGGTAAGACCATCGTTAATCTTTTCTTCGAACCGAGTACACGCACGAGAACCTCGTTTGAATTAGCGGCCAAGAGACTCTCTGCCGATATGGTTAATATCTCTGCCTCTACCAGCAGTGTGGTCAAAGGGGAGACTCTTAAAGATACAGCTAAGAATATCGAGGCTATGAAAGTAGATGTTATCATCATGCGTCATTCTCTGCCTGGTGCTCCTTACTTTTTAGCTAAAATAATCGGTCCTTCCCTTATTAACGCCGGAGATGGAGCGCACGAACATCCTACTCAGGGTTTGTTAGACCTCTTCACGATGAGAGAAAATAAAGGCCGGATAAAAGGGCTCAAGGTAGTCATTATCGGCGATATCGCTCATAGCCGGGTAGCCCGTTCCAATATCTGGGGATTGCTCAAGCTGGGAGCGGAAGTGGCGGTGGCCGGTCCTGCGACTCTCATTCCTCCCCAGATAGAAAGGATGGGGGTTAAGGTCTATTACCGGGTGGAGGAGGCGGTGAGGAAAGCGGATGTTATCAATGTTTTGAGAATTCAGCTTGAGCGTCAGAAGACGGGACTTTTCCCTTCTCTCCGGGAATACCGGCAGATCTTCGGCGTCAATCGGGAGAGGCTTAAAGACGCCCGTCCCGACCTTCTTATCATGCATCCGGGCCCGATAAACCGGGGGGTAGAGATAGACCCGGATGTGGCCGATGGGCCTCACTCGGTGATCCTGGATCAGGTAACTAACGGATTGGCCGTGCGGATGGCCGTCCTTTATTTATTAGCGGGAGGAAAAAGTGAAGCTATTGATTAAAGGTAGTCGGTTGATTGATCCGGATAGTGGATACGATGATATTTCTAATATTCTGATAGAGAGGGGCAAAATAACCGCTATCGGGAGAAAAGTCTCCGCGAAAGGGGCAAAGGTAATTGAAGCGGAAGGGAAGATAGCTGTCCCGGGACTGATTGATATGCACGTCCATCTCCGGGAGCCGGGAAGGGAGGATGAAGAGACCATTCTCTCGGGGACGCGGGCTGCAGGGCGAGGCGGATTCACCGCTATTGCTTGTATGCCTAATACCGATCCGGTTATTGATAATCAAGGAATAGTAAAGTTTATTTACTCCCAGACCGAAAAAGTGGGGATAGTTTCGGTCTTTCCCATTGGCAGTATAACCAAGGGGCTCCGCGGGGAGGAGTTAGCGGAGATCGGGGAACTTAAGGAAGCGGGAGTAGTGGGTATCTCCGATGACGGGAAACCAGTGGAAAATTCAGAAGTTATGCGGCGGGCTCTGGAATATGCAAAGATGTTTGATCTCGTGGTTATCTCTCACTGTGAAGATAAAGACCTGAAGGGGGAGGGAGTAATGCATGAGGGTTATTACTCTACCCTTCTTGGCCTTCCCGGCATACCCGCGGCAGCTGAGGAAGTTATGGTAGCCAGGGACTTGGGGTTAGCGGAACTGAGTGGAGGATGGCTTCATATCGCCCATGTGAGCACGGCTGGGACCGTGGAGATGATCAGGCAGGCGAAATCGAGAGGTATCCGGGTAACTTGTGAGACAGCTCCTCATTATTTCAGTTTAACCGATGAAGCAGTTAAGGATTTTGATACCAATGCCAAGATGAATCCTCCCTTGCGGACGGAGGAAGATGTGGAGGCGATAAAAGAGGGGCTGAAGGATGGGACTATCGATGTTATTGCTACCGATCATGCACCTCATACCAGCGTGGAGAAAGAAGTAGAATATACCATAGCCCCTTTCGGGGTGATCGGGTTGGAAACGGCCTTATCTTTAATTATTACCAAGCTTGTTAAAGAAGATATCTTAACTTTAAGTCAGGCTATTGCCAAGGTCTCCCTGAATCCGGCTAAGATATTAAGGATTGATAAAGGTATCCTGAAAGTAGGAGCTGATGCCGACATTACCATTATTGACCCGGACAGAGAAATTATTGTAGAATCCGGCGCGTTTGAATCTAAGAGTAGTAATTCTCCTTTCCTGGACTGGAAACTCAAAGGTGCGGCTACTATGACGATAGTGGGGGGGAGAGTGGTTATGAAAGAAGGGAGAATACTGTAAGAGGCATAGGGATTAAGTGGTGAAATCCCAAACTAAAAATCCCAATACTACCAAATAAATCCCAATACCACCAATTTTTGGGGTTTGGTAATACTTGGATTTTTGGTTTACGGCGCAAGACGTTTGGGTTTGGTAACTATTGGGATTTAGGATTTAACTATGTGGCAGGGTAGAGTAAAAATTTCTGTTAATGAAGAGGTTGCTCCCGGGTACTTCAGGATGGTTTTAAATGCTCCTCAGGTAGCTGAAGATGCGGAAGCGGGACAATTTATTCATATTCGAGTCAATGATGAGTATGATCCTTTACTGCGGCGGCCGCTTAGCATACATAGAATAATTAGTCGAAGGTTAAAGGTTAAAAGTTTAAAGTTGCCGGATATTGAAGTGCTTTATGAGGTCGTAGGGAAGGGGACGAAGATATTGGCGGGAAAGCGGCCGGGAGAAGATCTGGATATTCTGGGACCGCTGGGCAATGGTTTTAAACTCGGCTGTGTTTCCGGGACGGTTATCCTGATCGCCGGGGGAATGGGTGTCGCTCCTCTCCTGGCTCTGGCTGAGGAGATAAGGAGAGAGGAAAAGGTTAAGGATACCTACGTTATTATTGGGGCGAGAACGAAGGCGCTGGTGTTATGCGAGGATGCTTTCCGGGATTTAGCGGCCAAGGAGGTGCAAGTGGCTACTGATGATGGAAGCAGAGGATACAAAGGATTAGCGACTGACCTTCTGCAAGAGTTGTTTTCAACTTTAAACCTTAAACTTTCAACCACAGTTTACGCCTGTGGTCCGGAAGGAATGCTTCGGGAGGTAGCTGCCCTTACGGTTGCCAAGGGGGTTCCCTGCCGGATGTCTTTGGAGAACCGAATGGGGTGTGGAGTAGGAGCATGTCTGGGGTGTGTTGTGAGAGTGAAAAGTTTGCAGTCGGGAGTTGAAAGTTACAAACGTGTATGTAAGGATGGACCTGTCTTTGAAGCCGGGGAGATAATCTGGGAGTGAAAAGCGAGCCAAATATTTCCGTAGATATAGCCGGGATAAAGATGCGTTGCCCCGTTATGGTAGCCTCCGGGACTTTCGGTTATGGGGAAGAGTATGCAGACCTGCTTGACCTTAGCCGGTTAGGAGCACTTGTTGCCAAAGGGATTACCCTTAATCCTCGTCAGGGAAATCCTCCGCCCAGAATAGTGGAAACCCCGGCGGGTATGCTCAATGCCATTGGATGGGAAAATGTCGGTTTGCAGGTTTTCCTTGAGGAGAAACTTCCTTTCCTGAAGAGATTTAACACCCCGCTTATCGTCAATGTTTGTGGCAAGAAAGAGGAAGAGTATGTACAGATAGCTGAACGTCTGGATGACCGGGAGGGAGTTGCCGGGTTAGAGCTGAATATTTCCTGTCCCAATGTTAGAAGCGGGGGGTTATCGTTTGGGAGGGAAGCGGGGGCTACCCAAAAGTTAGTGGCTGGGGTGAGAAGAGTGACGAAGCTCCCGCTTATTGTTAAATTAAGCCCCAATGTTACTGATATAGTATCTATCGGACGGGCAGCTCAGGATGCCGGCGCCGATGGGTTATCCTTGATAAATACTCTTGTGGGAATAGCCGTTGATATAAAAACGAAAAGACCGAAGTTGACCAATATAACCGGGGGGCTCTCCGGTCCGGCTATTAAGCCGGTGGCTCTGCGCTCGGTCTGGGAGGTAGCCGGGAAGGTGGATTTGCCTATTATCGGGATGGGAGGAATTATGACCGGGGAAGACGCCGTTGAGTTTCTCCTGGCAGGCGCAACAGCAGTGGCGGTAGGGACGGCTAACTTCGTTAATCCTCACGCGGCTTTAGATGTAGCTGAGGGGATAAGAGAATATCTGGAAGAGAACAAAATTCAGGACGTTAATAGTTTAAGAGAGTATGGGAAAAAATGGTGAAACGATTGGAGAAGGCACAAAGTGACAAAGGCACATAGGCACAAAGGCACAGAGTAACAAAGGCACAAAGGAAAAACAAGAACCAACACTTTTGTACTTTTTTTGGTTTTTAAACTTAGTGCCTCTGTGCCTTAGTGCCTCTGTGCCTGTTTAAGGTAAAAAAATGACCTTGAAGGTTAAAGATAGGTTGGTTCTGGCGCTGGATGTTGACGATAAGGAAACGGCTCTCGGGTTAGTAGAACAATTAGAAGAATATGTAGGTGTCTTTAAAGTGGGGGTGCAGCTATTTTCCGGGGAGGGGCCGGAGATTATCCGTTGCCTTCGGGGAAAGGGAAAAAAGGTATTCTATGATGCCAAATACCATGATATTCCTACCACTGTGGCCAAGGCTGGAAAGATGGCCGTTCGCTTAGGGGCTTATATTTATAATGTCCATACCCTGGGTGGTTACGAGATGATGAGAATGACGGTGGAGGAGACAGAGAAGGAAGCTGCGGCGTTGGAAGTGGAGAAACCGCTCGTTTTGGGAGTAACCGTTTTAACTCATCTGGATCAGGGGATGTTGAAGGAAGTGGGGATTGAGAAGAGTCTGAAAAAAGAAGTGGTCAGTCTGGCAAAACTGGCGCAGAGGGCAGGATTGGAAGGAGTCGTTAGTTCTCCCCGGGAAATAAGGTTGATTCGAGAGGCTTGTGGAGATGATTTTCTTATCCTGACGCCGGGGATAAGGCCTTGTTGGGCGGAGGGGAATGAGCAGAGACGTTCGATGACTCCCGGGGAAGCCCTGGAAGCCGGAGCGGATTTTATCGTTATCGGTCGTCCTATCCTTCAGGCGGATGACCCTGCAGGAGCTGCTCAAAGGGTGCTCAGGGAGATGGAGGAAGCAGTTGCGAAAGGAAAGTGAGAGGAAAGAAAGCCGGGGGAATGAAAAGGAAGTTTTATCCCTTCTTCGGGAGACGGGGGCACTTCTTAAAGGACATTTTAAGTTATCTTCAGGACTTCATAGTTCCGAATATGTGCAATGCGCTCTGGTTTTATCCTTCCCCGATTATGCTGAGAAGTTAGCTGAGTTCCTGGCTAAGCCGTTTAAAGAGGAGAAGATTGATATAGTTATCGGTCCGGCAATGGGGGGGATCGTCCTTTCCCAGGAGGTGGGCCGGGCATTGGGAGCGAGGGCTATTTTTGCCGAGAGGGAGGAAGGAATTCTCTCTTTGAGAAGAGGGTTTAAAATTCAGGAGGGAGAAAGGGTATTGGTAGTTGAGGATGTAGTTACTACCGGAGGGTCGGTCCGGGAAGTAATAAGAATGGCCAAAGAAGAAGGTGGTGCGGTGAAAGGAGTAGCTTCCCTCATTGACCGCAGCTCGGGGAAAGTTGATTTCGGGGTGAGATGGGAAAGTTTAGTGAGCCTCGATCTCAAGGTTTATCCTCCCGGCCGTTGTCTTCTCTGTAAAGAAAAAATTCCTCTGAAAAAGTTAGGGTCGAGGGAAATGATTGAGGATGCAAAGGAACAAGTGGGCAAGAATGGTGCAAGTAAAAATTTTTAAAAAAACAAACTCTTGCATCCTCGAACCCTTTTTAACAAAGGAGCACTTGCTATGCGAAGTATGACCGGGTATGGACAAGCAGAGATTAAGAGCCCTCAAGGGATTCTTTCCGTAGAGATAAGAGCAGTTAACCGCCGTTTCTTTGAGTTGAAAGCGAAACTCCCACCACAGTTTTTACCTTTGGAGCCCAGAATTAAGAGTTATATTAAAAAGAGGATAGAACGGGGCACCTTGAATCTTTTTGTTAATTGGAAGGCAGAGAGGAGGGGAGTAGTTAATATTGACCGGCGGCTGGCTAAGGAGTATTATAATAAGTTGGAATCCCTGCGCAAGGAACTTGGTTTGAAGGATAACTTTGATATTGGTTTCCTTACCCGGTTGCCGGAGGTGATTAAAGTTGAAGAATCAAAGAGTAAGATAGAGAAAATCTGGCCTGTCATGCAGCTGGCTCTAAAGAAGTCTATGGAAGGCCTGTTATCTATGAAGGAGAGGGAAGGAGGGGATCTTCAGGAGGATATTGAGAAAAGGTTGAGGATGATCGAAAAGGACCTCCGAGCCATTAAGGTCCGTTGCCCTCGAGTAGTAACCGATTGCCGGAAACGGCTGTCTATGAGAGTAAAAGAATTGTCCGGGAGAATTAATGAAGACCGGCTTAGTTTGGAAGTGGCTCTCTTTGCCGACCGGGCTGATATCTCAGAAGAGTTAACTCGTTTTTGGAGTCTCCTCAATCAGTTTAAGGAAGGAGTAGGAGAGAATAAGCCTGTGGGGAGGAAACTGGAGTTTACTCTTCAAGAGATGAGCCGGGAGATTAATACCATCGGGGCTAAAGCATCCGATTCTCTTATTTCCCGGAGAGTGATTAAGATCAAAGGCGAATTGGAGAAGATAAGGGAGGAGATTCAGAATGTGGAATGAGATACAATGAATAGTGTGAGTATGGAAAAGTCAAAGGCTAATATTGATAATGTCTATAAGTTAGTAATCGTAGCTTCAAAGCGGGTCAGGCAACTTAATGAGGGGTCGCCTAAGCTGGTAGAGACGAATTCGGGGAAAGCGACAACGATAGCCCTGGAGGAAATCGCTGTAGGAAAGATTGGGTGTAAGGAAAAAAAATAACGAGTGCTTCCGGGGTTCCGGTTTTCAAGTTAAGTAAAAGAGAGTTGTTAATCGGAGCCCTTGAGCTCTCAAGTAGAGGAGCCCTTGTTTATGCTCAAAGGCAAGGAAATAATTATCGGAGTAACGGGGAGTATTGCGGCTTATAAATCGGCGGAAATCGTTAGGAGGTTGAAGAATGAAGGAGCCGAAGTGACCGTAATTATGACCGAAAAAGCTACCAAATTTATCACTCCTCTCACTTTGGAAACTCTTTCTCGAAACCCGGTTTATTGTTCTCTGTTTTCTGAGGAGCGAGAATGGGACCCTGCTCACATTTCTCTGGCCGGGAGAGCGGATCTGATTTTGATAGCGCCGGCTACTGCCAATCTCATTGGCAAATTAGCTGCCGGGATAGCTGATGACCTTCTGACAACAACGGTGATGACGGTTAAGACAATGGTTATTCTTGCTCCGGCTATGAATACCCGGATGTATGAAAATCCTATTCTTCAGGAGAATCTGAACAGACTAAAAAGTTTCGGGTATGAAATTATCGAACCCGAATACGGTTTTCTTGCCTGCGGCGAAAAAGGGAAAGGGCGGCTGGCTGATGTTGATACCATTCTTAAAATGGTGGAAGACAATTTTAACAGAAGACAGAAGACAGAGAATGGAGAACAGAAAACAGAGAGAATTTGACGCCTGTCTTCTGGTTTCTGGCAACTGTCCTCTCTGGTTAGGAGATTGTCTTGAAGAGTAAGAAAGACGGGGTTGTGAGGACAAAGGACCTGGAAGGTAAAAAGGTTCTGGTTACCGCCGGCCCTACCCGGGAACCAATAGATGCAGTCCGCTTTCTCAGCAATCCTTCTACGGGAAGAATGGGTTTCGCTCTGGCTTCGGCCGCCGAGCGGAGGGGAGCGGAAGTTATTCTCATAAGCGGACCGACGGTTCTTGTTCCTCCGGAGGGAATAAACTTTATTCGGGTGGGAACGGCTCTGGAGATGTACCAGGCCGTCCTTAGAGAATTGCAAGGGGTAGATATTTTTATAGCTGCTGCAGCTGTTGCTGATTACCATCCGAAGAAATTTTTTCCGGGTAAGATTAAGAAGCAAGGAAGAAAAAATCTTTTACTCCAACTTCAGCCTAACCCTGATATTCTCAAGGAAGTGGGCCGGAAGAAAGGAGAGAAAATTCTGATAGGGTTTTCGGCGGAGACTGAGGGCCTGGTAAAGAATGCTTGCCTGAAACTTCGGGAGAAGAACTTAGACTTTATCGTAGCCAACGATCTGACTCAAGAAGGGTCCGGCTTCGCTTTGGAAACGAACCGGGTTAAAATAATAGATCGAGAAGGAAGGATAGAAAACCTTCCCTTGATGTCTAAAGCGAAAGTGGCGGAACATATTCTTGACCGGGTGGGGGAGGTAATGAAAAGTCGGAAAGCTCTGGGAGCTTGACAGGGTTTCAGGAATATGGTAAACTTTTATGAAAGATAAAAAGAGGGATATGAAATTAAATGGGAGTTTTAATTGGTGCCCCAGGAATTCTGAAGAGTTGTCGAGATTGAATACTTGCAATCCTTCGAATTACAGGGTATAATGAAGGGCAGCACTTTTGTGACGTCCTAAGGATTTTTTCAAGAAGGGAGGTGAAAGTGTGAAAGAAATAATGAAAAAGAAGATCGGAAAAGGGTTTACCCTAATTGAGTTGCTGGTAGTCATTGCTATTATTGCCATCTTGGCAGCTATGCTCTTACCGGCACTGAATAAAGCCCGGGAGATGGCCAGGAGAGCAAACGGTGCCAGTAACCTCAAGCAGATTGGTTTGGCGGTCCACATGTATTCCACGGATTACAGTGAGTGGTTGCCTCTCAAAGCCATTGGTGATGGTTCGGCTAGTTTAGAGCCTCTCTACCCGGAATATCTTGGCAATCTCAAGATATTTGCTTGTCCCAGTTCTAGTGAGGGTCCCCCGACCACCCAGGCAGAGATAGGTACTAAGAGTTCTTATGCCTATAAGTCTGTAGGACTGACTGAGATGGATGCTTCTGATACACCTATCGCAGCTGATGACACGGTAAACACATATGCAGATGCCGGTACTACTCTCACGAATAATGATAACCACGGTGTAGATGGGGTAAATATTCTCTATATGGATGGTAGCGTCAAGTTCCTGAAATCTAACAATAACGTCGTAGCGGCGCCAGGCTTGGCGGGATTAAAAGATGGTTTATAGCCTGCTTGGTTCACATATGCTTTGTAATTGGAAGAAAGCGGGTTGCCCCGCAACCTTTAATTAAAACTTTAAGCGTTTTAATTATGCGGCCCTTTGGGGGGATTATTTATCAGGATGCAAATAATCCGGCGTGAAAAAGCGAAAATCTGAAAAAAGGATGAGCACTTAAGTTTTCTTAAGTGCTCTTCTTTTTAGGCTGTCGCGAAATATATTTCAGCCTGTTCCAGAGAAGGGAGTTGTTTTTGGTAAAATTTGCCGGGCAAAAGAGAACGGCAGTGACCTTGCTCCTGGCTATCGCCTTTACTGTCCCTTTAGCTGTCTACAGAGGAACCTCTAACCAGGTTTTGCTGAAGATTTCCCTGACCCAGCTTTTTCTTCTTCTGGGCTTTATTGTCTGGTCCGGCCGGGTGATCATAAAAAGAAAAGATTTAATTCTGCGAAGAAGTCCTTTAGACGGGCCCCTGCTCCTCTTTTTTTCTTTATCTCTTCTCTCCCTGTTCAATTCCCGCTACCGCTGGGCGGGAGGACCGGAAATCTATCGTCTCATTACTTACCTTCTGCTTTACGGAGTTAGCGTAAATATTCTGTGGGATAGACGGAATTTGAGCCGGCTCGTCTTCATCTGGTTGTTATCAACGGGTCTTGTCTCCCTCATTGGTCTCTATGAACATTTTTTTAAGGGCATGTCTCCTCCCCGTTCCACTTTTGGAAATGCTAATTTCTTTGCTGCTTACTTAGTTCTTCTCTTCCCTTTAACTCTGACTCTCTTCATCAGCAGTATCTTTAGTGGTTCCCGGCTCTCATTTAATAAAGAGGGGAGGCCGGAGGGTTTGAGGAGGAATTGGTTAAGAATCTCCTTTCTGGCGACCCTGTTACTGGTGATGACTCTTTCTCTTTTCTTGGCTTCTTCCCGCGGGGCCTGGTTAGGATTAAGCATTGGCCTGGTCTTCCTGGGTTGGCTCTTTTCCTGCCTCGGGACCGGCCGGCGCCGGTTAGCTACCCGGGTTATTCCTATTTTCCTGCTCCTTCTTCTTATCTTAACAGCTTTCTTTCTTCCCCGTCTCTTAGAAAAGAAATTCGTCCGGGAAGAATTAGAGAAAGGAACCCTGGGCATTCGGGTGCTTATCTGGGAGGGGACGGCAAAGATGATTGCTGCCCATCCTTTGCAAGGTTCCGGGATAGGAAGTTTTCAGGCGGCCTATCCTCGCTACCGGCTTCCCGAATATTTTGCTAATCCTCATGCCGTGGACTCTACCGCCCATGCTCATAACGAGTTCCTGGAAATAGCTGCGGAAACGGGAATTTTGGGTCTGCTTGCTTTTCTCTGGGTTCTAAGCGTTTTCTTTATAAAAGGAATAGATATAGTTAAAAGGGAAGAGGATAGATACAAACAGATTGTGGTTATGGGACTTATCTCCGGGGCGGCCGGCCTTTTGGTGACAAATTTAGTGGGAGTTAATCTTCGTTTTCCTTCCTCGGCTATCTTTCTCTGGTTGACTATGGGGATAACCATGAGCCAAATTCCCCTTACGGACCCTTATGGCCCCAGGCGGGTTGCCGGTTGGATTATTAAAACATCTCTTGTCTTCAGGGGAGCTATCTTCGGGTTGGTTCTTTTGCTGGTGGGGTTGGTTGGCTGGCAGGTGGTGGCTAAACCTTTCCTGGCAGATATGTATTTCCAGAAGGGAATTAATTACCGGAAAGCGGGAGATTGGGAAAAAGCTATCTCCGAGTACCAGAAGGCGGTTGAACTTGTCCCTTCCTTTATTCGGGTCTATTATCGCCAGGGATTTGCTTATGCTGTTATCGGTGATATAGATAAAGCCATCTCTGCTTATAAGAAGGTGATAGACCTGGCTCCCGACTTCGCTCGTGTTCAGGCTAATATTGCTTTTCTCTATAAAGAGAAAGGGGAACGGGATAAAGCCATCCGGGCTTATCAACGGGCTCTGGAGCTCAACCCGCGGGATCAGAAGAGTATTTATTATCTGAAGGAGATCTATGGTAATACCGGCCCGGACTCATTTTCTGGTGTAGAAATCAACCAGGATACGACCGTTAAGCCCGGGAAACCCTTTTGAGTTTTCCGGAAGATATTTCTCTTTCAGCCAGGCTTGAGCGGTTCCCGAGGGACGGGAGACGGGGCTGTAGTCCCGGATGAGCCAGATCCTGGCGTAGTTAGTGGTCTCCAGGGTGGAGATAGCCCGGGGAGAGGTATTCCCGGGGACTCCGGTCCGGTCCAGGTTTCCCGAATAGTAATAGTCGAAGGCAAACCCTAAGTAGGGTGGGTCAAACAAAATCAAGTCTTTACTCCCGGCATTATCTTCCACATATTTGGCTGTTCCTCTCCAGTCTTCCTTGAGGAAATCTTTTGTGTAATAGAGATGGAGCGAGAATAAATTCAGGAGAATAAACATTGTCAGGAGGGCTCCGCTCACTTTCCGGCTTTTTAATTTAATTAATCCTCCGGAGAGCAGTAAGTAGTAGGCCGGGGAGGAGAAGATAAGATATTTGGACTGAAAGGTATGAATCCTCAAGGGGAAGAAAAAAACTATTAACAGGGGGAAGAGGAGCCAGAAAAGCAAGAGGAAAGATGCCTCTTTGTGACGATATGTTATCCACCCGTAGATAGCCAGAGCAAGAAAGATGAGCAAGGTTAAGGAAGTCAGCTGGTTGGAGAAAGCAAACCGGGGGTAGCCGAAAGTGAAGTCCAGGAAGAAAAGGCGGGTGCTGAGAAGAGCTGTCCAGGGGGAAAAGTTTGGGGCGGCCGGGATGGATTGGGTGAGGGCAATCCTTTGCATGAGAACCGGAATCCAGGGAGAGAAAGCAAGGAGAATAACTAACTGGGAGATGATGAACACTCTCAGAGAGGAACGGTATCTTTTCAGATAGAGAAAGAAGAAAATATTTTCTGCCAGGAGGATGAAGAAACTATAAAAGAAGGTATACAGGCTGAGAGCGGTGAAGAGAATGAAGCCCAGCCAGAGGGACTTTTTTTCTTCCCGGAGGCTGCGATAGAAAAAATACAGGGAGAGGATGATGAGCAGGGTAATTAAAGTTTGCAACCTGGCTTCTTGAGCATAGAAGACTTGATAGGAAGAAATAGCCATGAGGAAGGAAGCCAGTAAACCTGTCTTCTCTCCGAAGAAGAGGCGGCCGGTCTGATAAATAAGGAGAATAGTCAAAATTCCCAGAAGGGCGGAAAGGCTCCTGGTTCGGGTTTCCGTGATGACCTGCGGAGTGAAACTCCGGGGATAACTAACCTTCTTTCCTCCTCGAATCCAGAGGTAGAGAAGGGTATTGTAAAGAGGCGGATGGGCATCATTCTCAATAATTTCTTTTATCATGGGGAGGAACTGTTTTTGAGCGCGATAGAGGCTGGCTGCTTCGTCCAGCCAGAGGCTTTTCTGACCGATCTGGTAGAACCTGAGGAATGTTCCCAGGATAAGGATAAGAATAATCGGGATGAATTTTTTCATAGCATAGGAAAATATAAACCGCTAAACTTTTTTTGACCGGATGTGCGGGGTATCCTGTCACACATTTTTTTGAATCAACTTATGAATATCTCCAGGCTCAATTATCTTTAGGCATATATTGTCTTTACAGGCCGAGTCTCTGTTGTTCAGGGCAGATAAACAGGGGGAGCAAGGTAATTCCGAGCAGATTATCCATTTATCTTTTCCCAGAGGACCAAAAACTTTTGGAGTTTCCGGTCCGAAAATAACAAATTTTTTTATTGAAGCAAGGGAAGCCAGGTGGGCCAGACCGCAATCGTTACAGATTAAAGCATCCGCGAGGTTGAAAAGGGACAAGAGTTCAGGTAAACTCGTTTGTCCCACTAAGTTCAAGCATCTTCTCTTACGAATACCGGCACAAAGCAATTCAGCTTTTTTATGTCCGCTTTTGGTTCCTACCAGGATTATCCGGTTGTTGGGATCTTCCAGGAGTCGTTTAGATAAAGTGATAAAATTCTCTAAAGGCCATTCCCGTAAAGGCAAGGTTCCTTCTCCGGGGTTGAGCAGAAAAAGTTTGTTTTCTTTGACAATCCCGAATTCTTTCAATTTGCCTTCTATCTGTTTTGCAACTTCAGATGCTACCTGAGCTTTAGGGAGGGTGATGTCTTTATCCTTGATTTTTTTACTCATCTCCGGACTGTTTTTTTTCTCCTGCTTAACAGTTTGCCATAAAGACAAATAACTTTTGCTTATGTGGAGCAAAGGGTTATATTGAATGCGATGAGTCAAAAAGTTTCCGCGATACAAACCTTCAAAAGTGTAGTTGTAAAACCCTGTTTTTTTATCGGCCCGGATGAGAAAGGTGAGGATAGCGGTAAAACGTGAAAAAAGTTCCAAATCAAAAATAATATCTACCCGTTCTTTCGCCATTTTTCTCACTACCCGGAACGTATCGGATACGAATACCCCTACAGAGTCTTCCCGTATGGTGAGGATGTTATCGGCTTCGATAATATTACCGAAAAGTGCGAAAATGTCTCTGTTCTTTTCAAAGGTAACAAAAAATAGTTTGACCCCGGGGCATTCTTCCTGCGCGCGTTTTAAGAGCGGATAGGCTAAAACAAGCGCCCCTAATTCGGATAGCTTTATAAAGAGTATTTTCTTTGGGGTACCTTTTCTCCCGGTCTTTTTAAGGCCGAAAATCTTCAAGGAGGCATTCACGCAACTGAGCAGAAAACAAAGGGGTTTCCCCAACCAGTAGTCTATATATCTCATCAGGTTAACAGTCATGGAGTTCCAGTACCTTGCATTTCTCAGAGATGCGCTCTTTCCGGTTCTATCAGGGTAACCATTATCAGCAATTAGTAACCCCAGGGGGAACTCGAGGGAAAAAATCTTCTTCCCCGGCATTTTTTTAGATTATCCTCTTCAATAGGCGGGCAGGATAACCACTACTTTTGCTAAAATATTTACTTTAACCTACCATATAGAGGGGGGAAAATCAAGAAAAATGTTGAACAGAAAAATGTTGACAGTATCTTTGGGCTATGATAGGTTTATTGTGGCGGCTGTCCGCTTGGGGCAGACGAAATAAGGTAGTAACAGTTAAATATTTATGATTAAGGCGACGTAGCCAAGTGGCTAAGGCAGCGGTCTGCAAAACCGCAATTCGTGAGTTCGAATCTCACCGTCGCCTCTATGCCGGGGTGGCGGAACAGGCAGACGCGACGGACTTAAAATCCGTTGGAGGTTTCCCCTTCGTGCCGGTTCGACTCCGGCCCTCGGCACCACAAACTCTATATTTTGGGTTTGGTATTTATTGGGATTTGGGTTTTCCTTGTGGGGCGGTTAGCTCAGCTGGTTAGAGTGCCACGTTGACATCGTGGAAGTCACTGGTTCAAGTCCAGTACCGCCCATTATTTGACAGAAAACAGAGGACAGATATCAGAAGACAGATGGATAAAAACAGATGTTTAATATAAGGTTGTTTCTGTTATCTGTCTTCTGTTTAGGGAAAAAGCATGATGAATTCTAAAGATAAGCATAAGGCTGATTCAAAAGATAACCTGGAAACTCTGAGGCATAGTGCCGCTCATATCCTGGCCCAGGCAGTGAAGGAGCTTTATCCGGAAACCAAGTTGGGTATTGGCCCTGCCATTGCCGATGGTTTCTATTATGATTTTGAGAGAAAAACTCCTTTTACTCTTGAAGATTTGGCAAAGATTGAAGAGAGGATGCAGAGAATTGTGAAGGCTGCCCTTCCTTTTCTGAAAAGTGTTCTTTCTAAGCAAGATGCTCTGGAAATATTTTCTGAATTGGAGGAGCCATATAAGTTAGAACTTCTGGAAGATCTGGAGAATGATGAAGTAACTATCTACCGGCAGGGAAATTTTACTGACCTCTGTAGGGGGCCGCATCTGGCGAATACCGGAGAGCTGAAATCTTTCAAGCTCCTTAGCATAGCCGGAGCCTACTGGCGGGGTAGCGAAAAGAATCCTATGCTCCAGCGAATATACGGGACGGCCTTTCCCGGGGAAGTGGAGTTAGCAGAATATCTGCAGAATCTTGAAGAAGCTAAGAAGAGGGACCATCGCAGGTTAGGGAAAGAATTGGATCTCTTTAGCCTGGAGGAGGATGTTGGTCCCGGCTTGGTCCTCTGGCACCCTCGCGGGGCGATGTTGCGGAAGGTCATCGAGGACTTCTGGCGGGATGAGCATTTGAAACGGGGGTACCAACTTGTCTATACTCCTCATATCGCCGGAGAGAATTTGTGGAAGGTAAGTGGACATCTTGACTATTTCAGGGAAATGATGTATCCTTCTATGAGAATGGACGAGCGGAACTATCTTCTCAAACCGATGAATTGTCCCTTTCATATAAGAATTTATAAGCAGAAAGTTCGTAGTTATCGAGACCTCCCCATTCGTTATGCTGAGTTAGGAACAGTCTACCGCTATGAACGTTCCGGGGTCCTGCATGGGTTGTTGAGGGTGCGAGGTTTTACTCAAGATGATGCCCATATTTTTTGTACTCCGGAGCAATTGTCCAAAGAAATTCTGAGCATTATCGATTTGATCCAGTTCATGTTGGAGGCTTTTGGTTATAAGGAGTTTCAGGTCGAGTTGAGTGTTCGCCATCCGGATAGAAGCGGTGATTATCTGGGAGATGATGAAGGCTGGGCTCGGGCGGAGGCAGCTTTAGTTGAATCTCTGGACAAGAGGAATCTCTCCTATACGGTAGGGGAAGGAGAAGCAACCTTCTATGGTCCTAAGATCGATATCAAGCTGGTTGATGCTCTGGGAAGAGGTTGGCAAGGTCCAACAATCCAGGTAGATTTCAACCTTCCGGGACGTCTTAATATTACTTATGTGGGAGATGATGGAAAGAAACATCCGGTGATGATGCTCCATCGAACCGTACTGGGAACGATGGAACGGTTTGTCGGAGGTTTGATAGAGCATTATGTCGGAGCATTTCCTTCCTGGCTGGCTCCTCTTCAGATCAGGGTGGTGACGATCAACCAGGGGCAGGAAGCTTATGCAAAGAAGGTTCTGCAGGAACTGCAGGAAAAAGGATTGCGGGCTGATCTGGATGCGGGAAAGGAAACGATTAGTTATAAGATTGGGAAGGCTGAACGGGAAAAAATTCCTTATATTTTAGTAGCGGGAGATAGGGAAGTAGAAGCGGGCACTGTTTCGGTAAGAAAGAGAAAGGATCGTCATCAAAAAGTAATGAAGGTTGAGGAGTTTATTGACAGGATTCAGGAAGAAATAAAAAACCGTGAATAGGATTAAGAATTAAGAATTAAGAAGAAAAACTTAATACTTACAACTTACAACTTAATTCTGTTTTTTAGAGGAGGTGACGACTAATAGCTAAAGAAATTAGGATGAATGCCCGGATTAAAGCAGTGGAAGTAAGAGTTATTGAACATGATGGTAGTCAGTCAGGCATAATGCCGGTGAAGGAAGCTCTAAAGTTGGCTGAAGAGAAAGGCCTGGATTTAGTTGAGGTTGCTCCTCAGGCAAGTCCACCGGTATGCCGTGTTATGGATTACGGCAAGTATAGGTATGAACAGCGCAAGCGGACTAAGGAAGCCAAGAAAAAGCAGAAGATTACGGAAATCAAAGAGATCAAGTTGCGTCCGAAGATTGAAGAGCATGACTATCAGGTAAAGCTGCGGCAGGCGCAAAGGTTCTTGAAAAGCGGAGATAAGACAAAAGTTACTATCGTGTTTAGGGGCAGGGAAATGGCTCATCTGGATATCGGGAAGAAGCTTTTAGACCGATTCGCCGGCGACATGACCGATTTGGGGGTAGTGGAAGTGGCTGCCAGAATGGAAGGTAGGAGTATGGGGATGATCCTTGCTCCTCATAAGCAATAGAAGATAGAAAATAGAAGACAGGGAGTAGAGGACCGAAGAGTTTGACTTCTATCATCTGTGGTAAGGAGAACGAAAGTGCCTAAGTTGAAAACTAAGCGAGGAGCAGCCAAAAGGTTCAAGGTGACCAAATCGGGAAGGATTGGAAGAAAAAAAGCTTGTGCCAGTCATATTCTGACGAAGAAGTCCTCTAAACGTAAACGGGGACTAAGGCAGGCAGACACTGTTAGCAAAGCGGATAGAAAAGCAATTAAACTTCTGCTACCTTATGCTTGAAACAGATGGTTGAAAGTTAAGGTTGTAAAGTCTAAAGTAAAAAAACTTTTGGAAGAAGATATTTGTAAGTTTGAGATATAAGGTTTTTAAGTATAAGCCCCGGGTTGTCTAAGATTTAGGCAAGGTTTTTATTGTTTTCTTGCTTTTAACTTTCGACCTTCAATTTTAAACTATCAACTGTCTTTTGAGAAGGAGAATAAAAAATGCCTCGAGTTAAGAGTAGTGTTACCTCCAGAAGACGGCACAAAAAATTTTTAAAGCAAGCCAAAGGTTACTGGGGAGGGAGAAGTAGGCTTTATCGGACAGCGCGGGAAGCAGTAGAGAGAAGTTGGAGCTATGCTTTTCGAGACAGAAAGGTAAAGAAGAGAGATTTTAGAGGTTTATGGATTTCCCGTATCAATGCCGCGGCCCGTATCCATAACCTTAGTTATAGCAAGTTCATATATGGTCTTAATAAAGCTAATGTCGGCTTGAACAGGAAAGTACTGGCCGACCTGGCGGTGAGGGAACCCACTACTTTCAAAGAACTGGCCAAGGTAGCTAAAGATGGTTTAAAGTTAAAAACTGAAGGTTGAAATCAAATACTTTAAACCTTAAACTGAGGTAATCATGTATGTGATCATCGTTGGTTGTGGAAGAGTGGGCTCAGTCCTGGCAGACCTTCTTTCTCAAGAAGGACACGATGTCGTAGTTATCGATTCCCAGGAGGTAAAGTTTAAGAATCTTAATCCCCGGTTTAGCGGCGTAACCATTCTGGGAGATGGGGCCGATATAAATACTCTTCGGGAAGCTAAGGTTGAAGGGGCTGATGTTTTAGTAGCAGCCACTGGCGATGACAACTCAAATCTTATGTCTGCTCAGATAGCTAAAAAGATTTTTAATGTCTCCCGGGCCCTGGTGAGAGTGAAAGACCCCAAAAAGATGGATGTTTATCAGGAGTATGACTTAGAGCCGGTATCCGCTACTACCCTGGCGGCCTATTATCTGGCAGAAATGGTGCGGGTTCCCCGGGAGATCAAGATCTTGACCAGTTTGGGTAATATCAAAATAGTGCAGTTCAAACTGCCTAACTGGAAAGCCGGCCAGAAACTTGCCAAGATGGTCGATGCGGGAGTATTCTCTCCCTGTTTAATCAAGACGGAAAATAAGGTAGCTTTGACTGAATTGGAGACGAAGTTCCTGCCGGGGGCGGAAGTGGTAGGAGCAATCGCTCTTAGTAAGATGAAGCATCTCCAACGAGTCGCCCGGGAGGAGTAGAAATATTCAAGAATGCTTTGTCTGCTGAGTAGGTGTTTCGGTTATTCGAAAATTGTCCTTCGACTTTGCTCAGGGTGGTGAGCTTTTCGAAACCATTTCGAATTTCGTGCTTCGAGCTTCGGGATTCGGATTTTTTTAATAGTATCTAAAGTTCAAGGATAATGAATATTAGCAGGAGATAAGATGAAGGTTATTATTATTGGAGGGGGCAAGATCGGCGATTTCCTGTCGAAAGCTCTTCTTTACAATAAACATCAAGTAACTATAATCGAGGAAGAGTCGGAAAGATGCAATTGCCTCGTCAAAAGTCTTAACACGGTAGTCATTAATGGAGATGGCACAAGTTTACAGACTCTAACTGATGCTGAGGCGCAGAATGCCGATGTCCTGGTGGCTCTTACCGGACGGGACCAGGATAATTTAGTTGCCTGTCAGTTAGCTCATCATCACTTTAAGGTTCCCCGGACGATTGCCCGGGTGGGTAACCCCCAGAACAGAGAACTATTCCAGAAATTGGGGGGGGTAAATACTACTGTCTGCACTACCGAAATAATTTCTTCTTTAGTAGAGGAAAAGGTCTCCTTGAAAGATATGATTACTCTTCTTACCTTTGAGGAAGGGGAGGTCGTTATTGTAGAGACGGAAGTGGGAGAAGATTCTCCGGCCCGGGGTCAGAAAATTATGGAACTGAATCTTCCCCAGGAATGTGTTATCATTTCTGTTTTCCGGGAGAGCCATATGATTTTCCCTCACGGTGAGACCATCCTGAAAATGAAAGATAAGGTATTAGCCTTAACTACAGCTCAGAAAAAATCCGTTCTCCAAGAAATGATTTAAAAAATTTCCTTCTCTCTCCTCTAAAGCAGGCAGATACCGATATTCGGATAAATTTAGGATTAATGGAATGATTCGGAGAATTAATTTGCGGTTTAAAATTTCCAATCTTCAATTTACTGTTCAGGTTTATGACCGTAGGGAGCGGACTTGAAATGTCTCCCCTCCGCCAGCGATATTTCATCATAATTAGTTATGTGGGACTCCTGATCTTAGGATTAGGAGGGATTCTCCTTATTCCTTTAGTCAGCCTTTTCTTTTCTCCGTCGGACATAAAGTACCTTAATAGCTTTCTCATCCCTTCCTTAGCTGCTATCGTCGGGGGATTTTTTCTCTGGAGGGGGTTCCGTTCGCGAGTAGAGGTTCCTCCTTTAACTGCTCCCGATGCAGCTCTCATCGTTACCTTTGTCTGGATAGCAGCCGTTATCCTGGGTGCGCTTCCCTTTATCCTCTCGCAGATATTAAGCCCTCTGGATGCTATCTTCGAGTCTATGAGCGGTTGGACAACTACGGGTTTGACCATGGTTAATCCTGATAAGATTCCTTCCCTCTTCCTTTTCTGGAGGAGCCTCATGCAGTTTGTGGGAGGAGCGGGTCTAGCCGTAATTATGCTCTCGGCCATCGTTGGCTCTTTAGGTCCCGGGGTCTATGAAGCAGAAGCCCGAAGTGACCATTTAGTTCCCCATGTGATGCATACGGCAAGAATGATCATTAAAATCTATTTAGCTTATTATATCGTTGGAGTTGGCCTCTATTTTCTGGCGGGGATGAACTTTTTTGACTCTCTCAATCAGGCTATGTCCGGGTTAGCTACCGGCGGTTTTTCCACTCACTCGGAAAACATTGCTTACTGGAACAATCTCTCTATAGAGGCAGTAAGTCTGCTTCTCATGCTCTTGGGAACGACAAATTTTGCTACTCACCATGTTCTCCTTTCCAGCCGGGGAAGGAAGGGTTTCAGAGATACGGAACTCAAACTAATGAGTTGGTTAATCATCGTAGTTACTCCCCTGATTGCCTTCAGTCTGTTCAAAACCATATTAGGAAACTTAGGAGATAGCTTCCGGAAAGGGTTGTTCCAGGTAGTCTCCGCCCTTTCGGGGACCGGTTATTCAACGACTACTCTCAACAACTGGAGCGAATTTTCTCTTTTTCTCCTGATTATCTTGATGATTGTTGAGGGAGGAACCGGTTCTACTGCGGGGGGAATAAAACTTTACCGGGCCGCTATTATTATTAAATCCATCTGGTGGTGGATCAAGAAACAGTTCTATCCTCCCTCTGTGGTTATACAAAGAGCTATCTGGAGACGGGGGGAAAGACTGGAAGTTCAAGATAAGCATATTCAAGCGGTGACGGGTTTCATCGGACTTTATCTTCTTACCTATCTTGTAGGAGTGCTCATTTTTTTAGGGAGCGGTTTCTCCCTCCGTCAGTCCCTATTCGAGTTTGCTTCAGCTATAGGGACGGTAGGATTATCGTTGGGGATTACCCGCCCGGATATGCCTGTTACCGCCAAGGTGGCGGAGATCTTCGGGATGTGGTTGGGAAGACTGGAATTTATAGCTATCTTCCATGCTTTTATCCGAATTGGACGAGACCTGAAAGTAGGAAGAAATAGAAGAGGAAAAGAATGAACGGTCCTAAGGAAGAACTCCGGACGGTAGTGGAACGGCTTAATCCTCAAACGAGATGCTTGCTGACGAGGATGAAAGCCGGCGATGCTTATCTCCCTTCGCAGTTGCAAGAGCTGCTGGGGCAGGGAACTAAAGCCAGGGCTGTGGGGTCTGTGGGATGGTTGATTGCTAATGGTTTAGCTGAGGAGACGGGTGAGGAGGACTCTAAAAGATATGTGTCGTTAGCCGATAAAGGACAGGCTTTTCAGGAAAAAGGAATTCCTGAAGGACGGATAGTTAAGCTTTTGAAAGAAAAAGATAAGTTGACTATTCAAGAACTTGGAGAGAAGTTAGCTTTACCTAAAGAGGAATTGAATCCTATTCTTGGAACCATGAAGAAGGAAAAAGTTATCTCATTTGAAAGCGGGGGGCGGGTGGCTTTGGGAGAAGAGGTAGCTATTAGGAAAGCAACCGAAAGGTACGGTAAGGTTAATAATCTTTTAGACCGGGTGAAATCTGAAACAAGAGTGGATTTGCATGATATGCCTGAAGATGAAGAAGAAATTATTAAAGAGATGAGTCGGAAACGAGGTAAGGGTAAAGCTATCTTCCGCATAGTTCGAGCAGTAGAGATGAGATATAAACTAACCCCGAGAGGGAAAGAAGCTCAAGCCATATGTGGAGATATTAGGGAAGGCGAGGAGATAGGTTCTCTTACTCCCGAGATTCTGGAGAAAGGATTATGGCGGAACCGAACGTTCCGGAAATATGATATAGGCACCCGACCTCCCAAATGGACTTACGGAAAGAAACATCCCTATGGACTCTTTCTGGATTTCGTGAGGAGAAAATTGGTAGCTATGGGTTTCGAAGAGATGAGAGGGCGGATGGTGGAGACTGAGTTTTGGAACAACGATGCCCTTTTTATGCCCCAGGACCATCCGGCCCGGGAAATACACGACGTCTATTTTGTTAAAGAACCTAAATACTCGCAAGAATTGCCTGAAGACTTAGTTGAGAAAGTAGCCAAGACCCATGAAACCGGCTGGAAGACCGGTTCTACCGGTTGGGGATATAAATTTGATAAAGAGAGAACATCCCGTTTCGTTCTCAGGAGCCAGGGTACAGCTAACTCTGTTCGGATGTTGGCATCTCAACCCAAAATTCCGGGCAAATATTTTGCTATTGCCCGCTGCTTCCGTTACGATCAGGTAGATGCCACTCATGCTTCGGACTTTAATCAGATAGAGGGGATAGTTCTTTCCCGGGAGATGAATTTCCGGCACCTCTTGGGACTTCTGAAACTTTTCGCTCTGGAGATAGCCGGCTCCAGTGAGGTTAGGTTTGTCCCTTCCTATTTCCCTTTTACGGAACCTTCCGTGGAGATCCAGTTCAAGCACAAAGAGCTTGGCTGGATGGAATTAGGAGGAGCAGGAATCTTCCGGAAAGAGGTTACTATTCCTTTAGGGATAGAAGTTCCGGTTATTGCCTGGGGGCTGGGTCTGGATAGGATGGCTATGGTAGCTCTCTCCCTTGACGACATCAGGGACCTCTTTACCTCTGACCTGGGGAAAGTGCAGGAGATGAAATTTAAGCAAAATATATAAGTTTGCTACCTCCTTCGGAAGTTAAGACTATAGACTATAGACCATAGACTAAACGAGGGGAAAAGGGATGGTGAAAAGTCTAAAGTCTGATGTCTATGGTCTATTGTCTGAATTGAGTTCTTGAAAAGAGGTAAGAATGCCAACTATTGAAATAAGAAAAACGGATTTTGATAAGTTCCTGAAGCCCATAATAGAAGAACAGGGAAGAGGACGGGAAGAGACTCTTTCTCGCATTAAGGGAGAGATAAAAGGCGAGGATAACGATTGCTATAAGATAGAAATAGCCGATACCAACAGGCCGGATCTCTTCACTGTTGAAGGTATTGCCAGAGAACTTCTGGGGATTTTCAAAGAGGAAAAGTTTAAGGATGATTTTCTGAATGAAAGTCCGAAATATAAGATAGAGGTCCTGGAATCCGTGCGGGAGGTAAGACCTTTTGTAGGAGCTCTGGTTGTCAGGAACTTAACTGTTGATGAAGATACTCTGCATTCTTTAATAAGCATCCAGGAAAAACTGGGTGAGACCCTGGGGAAAAGGAGAAAGAGGGTTGCCATTGGTGTTTATGAAGCCGGTTCCATCGAATTCCCGGTACGATACGGAGCTTTTGATCCTCAATCTTATAAGTTTGTTCCCCTGGAGTTCTCCGAAGAGATGACTTTGGATGAGGTTTTGAGGAAACATCCTAAAGGTATTGAATATGGGCATTTGTTGAAAGGTTGCCAAGGTTATCCTCTTCTCCTCGATGCTAACCGGAGAGTTCTTTCCCTCCCTCCCATCGTCAATAGCCGGGAAATGGGAGAGGTAAGGCCGGGAGCGAACCATCTCTTCGTGGAAGCAACAGGGACAGACCAGAAGGCGGTTATTCTGGCCTTAAATATTATCTCTTCCGCTCTCTCTCTCCGGGGAGGGACCATAGAAAGATGTGAGACGGTTTATCCCTACGCGACTCCCCTGGGAGAAAATCAGGTGACTCCCAGGCAAATGAACAAGGCGTTGAGGGTAGATATGGAGGAGCTGAAACAGCTACTGGGTATCGATATTAGTCGGCAAGAGGCAGCTGATTGTCTAAGGCGATTAGGATATGAAATCCAGGGGCAAGGAGAGAAATTCCAGGCCCTCGCCCCCTATTACCGTAGCGATGGTATGCATGAACACGATATAATAGAAGATATAGCTATAGTGAAAGGTTATGAGAACTTCTCTCCTCTACCTTTAAGCGATTTCACTATAGGAGGGTTATCCAGGGAACAGGAGATAGTGGATAAAGTAAGGGAGATTCTCGTCGGGATGGGATTTCAGGAGATAATATCTAACGCCTTGGTGAATCGGAGGGAACTCTCTCAGCGGATGAGATGTGAGACCGAGGCCATCGAAGTAGATAACGTGATGACTGAGACCTACTCTGTATTGAGAAGTTGGCTTATTCCCTGCCTGCTCAAAGTGGAGAGGGAAAGTTCTCAGGTGGAATATCCTCATAAGGTCTTTGAAGTGGGTGAGGTGGTTGTCAAGGAAAATGGGCCCAGGGAAGAGATAAGACTGGCCGTTCTCATCTCGAGCGGAGAATTCGGTTTCACCGATATCCACCGGATATTGGAAAGCCTGATGGAGGAATTATCCTATCCTTATCATCTGAAAGAAGCTTGTCATAGTTCATTTATAGAAGGCCGTTTCGGTGAAATAGAGAGTGGACATAAGTCTGTGGGAATCATTGGCGAAGTACATCCGGAGGTCTTATCTAACTGGGCTGTCAAAATGCCTGTTTCCGCATTTGAGCTTAGGATTTACCCCTATTAAAAGGCGGGATTGCCCAGATTAGGACAAAGATTTCGCTCTGGTGATTGGCTATTAGTTTAATGCTAAGGAAAATCAAAAACGGACAGGATTAACAGGATGTACAGGATAATTTTCTTAAAGAATTTTAGTTGGGGAAACTTTACAAAACTTTTTGAATTTTGTAAAATCAGCTTTTATCCTTTGATTTAATTAAAAGAATAAAAATCCGGTAAATCCAGTAAATCCTGTCAATTTTAGAGTTGCCGCTGTAGACGGCCTAAGTTTGGAGAGAAGTCATGCCGGAAGATAGCTTGAGTATTCTGGAAGAACGGGTGGGGAAGCTTGTTGAACTTACCATCAAATTGAAGGAAGAAAAGGAGAGATGGGAGAAGGAAAAAGCTGTCCTCAAATTGAAAGTAGAAGAGATATCAAACCAGGTGGAAAAGGTTATCGGGGAAGAAAATGAAAGATAAACTTACCCAGGTAACGATATTCGGAACGGAATATTCTCTCAAGGGGGACGAAGACCGGGAATATATGGAAGAATTGTCTAATTATGTAAACAAGAGGATGAAAGAAGTTTCTGAACATTCCGCTTTAGTATCCACAGCTAAAGTAGCAGTGCTGGCCGCTCTTCGTATTGCCGATGAATTATATCAATTGAGGAAAGAGAAAGATGGAATCAGAACAGATGGTTCTGCGGAAAAGAGGATCAGGAAACTGATAGAGATGATTGACCACGAAGTTGAAGGTTGATTTTTCTTGACTCTGCTCTCTGGACTGGGGTAATATATAAGTGGCCTGTCTAAGTCAGCTTTACTCAGGCCTTGCTTGAAATTGGAACAGGGTGGGAAAGCTCCCCCCTGCAATTTTTAATTAAGATGCTAAGTGTTTTAGTTATATGGATTTTTGGGTGGATTAGGCGAGTTAAATTTATGAATTGCAAATTTTACGGTTACGAACGGAGCGAGTATGTTTGAAGGTATATCTGTAAAGTTTGGAACTATCTTTAAGAAGCTCAGGGGGAGAGGGAAGCTCTCCGAGAAAAATATAGAGGAATCCCTGAAGGAAATTCGTTTGGCCTTACTGGAAGCCGACGTCAATTATAAGGTGGTTAAGAAATTTATTCATGAGGTCAAAGAGAGAGCAATTGGAGAAGCCGTCTTACGGAACATTACTCCCGGGCAGCAGGTAGTCAAGGTAATTCATGAAGAACTGACCAGAGTGATGGGTCCCGAGAATAATAAAATAAATATTTCTTCCCGTCCTCCGACCATAATTGTTTTAGTTGGTCTTCAAGGAAGCGGAAAGACAACTACCTGTGCCAAGTTGGGCGGCTATCTTAAGGAGAAAGGATATCATCCTCTTCTGGTGGCTACAGATATTCAGCGTCCGGCGGCCAGGAAACAGTTGGAGATCCTGGGAAAAGAATTGGGTCTTCCTGTTTTCGGCGATGGTCGCGACCCTTTGGATATCTGCCGGGGAGCAAAAGACCTGGCAATTTCGGAAGGAAGAGAAGTGCTCTTAGTGGATACTGCCGGTCGGCTTCACATTGATGAGAAACTTATGAAAGAGCTCAAGCAACTGAAGAAGGTATTCCAACCGGAAGAGGTCTTGTTGGTAGCCGATGCGATGACGGGACAAGATGCTGTTAACATAGCTCAGGCTTTTGAAGGAACCCTGGGTATCTCCGGAGTGGTTTTAACTAAACTTGATGGTGATGCCCGGGGAGGGGCAGCTCTTTCTATAAAGGCGGTAACTAATAAGCCGATAAAATTTATCGGTGTGGGAGAAAAACTGGATGCTTTTCAGCCTTTCTGTCCGGATAGGATAGCTTCTCGTATTCTGGGTATGGGTGATGTTTTAACTCTGGTGGAGAAAGCGGAGAAATTAGCGAGCGAAGAAGATGCCAGGCAATTGGAGAAGAAGCTTTTAAAAGATGCTTTCACCTTTGAAGATTTTCTCTCTCAGCTTGAAAGAATTAAGAAAATGGGCTCTCTTCAGGACATATTAGGGTTGGTTCCCGGCCTTTCTTTACCTAACCAGGCGCTTTCCTTTGATGACCGTCAAGTAGTTAGAACTGAGGCCATGATACAGTCAATGACCAGGGAGGAAAGAAAGGTTCCTCATACTATCGATGGAAGTAGACGCCGGAGAATTGCTCAGGGAAGTGGAACGAGCGTTGAGGAAGTGAACCGCCTCCTGAAACAATTTACTCAGATGAAGAAGATGATGAAGAAGATGGGAAAAATGGGGAAGTTCGGCAAGGAACGATTTTTGAATTTTGGAACGTGAGATAAACAAAACATTTGAAACATCTTGGTATTTTCGGGGAAATGGTAACTGTAAATTTTAATAGCATAGGGAGGAAGGAGATGAAATTGAGAAAGAGTTTTCTTTGTTTGGTCGTGGGAGGCTTGGCCGCAGTTATATTTGCAACCTTGGCACCGGAAGTTCAGGCAGCTAATCCTTTTAATAAAGTGGGACGAGGGTTGGGAAATATAGTCATTGCTCCTGTGGAGATACCTGTGTCCATGGTCAGCGAGGCTAAGAAGAATCCCTTATTGGGTTTGGTAATAGGACCGATAATCGGAGCAGTCAATTGTGTGACCAGGGCCACTGCCGGAATCGTTGAGCTGGTTACTTTTCCAGTCCCTCCTTACGATCAACCCCTTTATGAGAAAGATCTTGGGGAGACCGTCTGGGAGTGAATCTGCCTCGCCCTAAAGGGCAAGGCATCATTGTAAATTGAAGATTGGAAATTGGAAATTTTAAAATGGAAGAGAAGAAATGAGATTCAATCTTTTTTGATTTATTTCAATAAGTTTAAAATTTACAATTCTCAATTTACAATTCGAGCGAAGCGAGTTAACTCAGAGGAGGTGAATCAGTGGCTGTAGTTATTAGATTGAAAAGAATGGGAGCGAAGAAAAGACCTTTTTATCGATTGATCGTAGCTGATTCCCGTATGCCCCGGGATGGCCGGTTTATCGAGACTATTGGTCTATATAATCCTTTAGAAAATCCTTCTAAGATTTCTGTTAGTCAGGAAAAAGCTCTTTATTGGCTGAAACAGGGAGCGAAACCATCTCCGACAGCAAAACAGATTCTGAGGAAGAGCGGAGTTTGGGAGAAGTTTAAACCACAGAAAGTACAGAAGACAGAGAATAAAGAATAGAAGACAGAGAACAGATGACAGAAATAATCTTATATTGAACGGCTGTTTTTATACGTCTGTCTCTTGATTTCTGACATCTGATGTCTGTTTCCTCTGTGGTTAAGGAAATTTCTTGCTATGAGGATTGATATCTTAACTCTATTTCCCGGAATGTTTGCTGGGCCCTTTAAAGAATCTATAATCGGAAGAGCCGGGAGCAAGGGAATAGTCCGGATTGAGATTCATGACCTCCGGAACTTTACCCGGGATCGGCATCGTAAAGCGGACGATCGCCCTTATGGCGGTGGTCCGGGTATGGTCATGAAACCGGAGCCGGTCTTTGAAGCTGTGGAACATGTAATTGGCCGAACAACCTCTCTCTTGAGGGACCCTCAGGTGAAGGTTATCCTTATGTCTCCCCAGGGAAAGACTTTTACTCAGAAGAAAGCTGAAGAACTAATTGGAAAAGAACATCTTGTTTTTATCTGCGGGCATTATGAAGGGATTGATGAACGAGTAGGAGAAAGGTTGGCTACCGATGAGATATCCATTGGCGACTATGTTCTCACAGGAGGAGAATTAGCCGCTATGGTGGTCGTGGATGCAGTTGTTCGTCTTCTTCCCGGAGTTTTAGGAGCGAAAGAGTCAGCGGCGGAAGACTCTTTTTCAGAAGAACTTCTTGATTGTCCTCATTATACCCGGCCGGAAGTCTATCGGGAAATGAAAGTTCCGGAAGTTCTCCTTTCCGGCAACCATGAGGAGATTAAGAAATGGCGTCGGCAAGAAGCTCTCTGGAAGACTTTTTTAAAAAGGCCGGATTTGATTGAGAAAGCCGAGCTTACAGAAAAGGATAGGGGAAATCTCAGGAAATTTAAAGAAAAACAAAAAAATGGGTGATGGGTTCCTGTTTGCCGGTTACCAATCATCAGACCAGAAGTAGGGGATAGCAATGGATATTAAACAATATGTGGAGAAAGAGTGCCTGAAGGAAAAGCTGCCCCACGTTCAGGTAGGGGATACAGTTAAAGTTGAAATAGTAGTAGTGGAAGGAGAAAGGAAAAGGAATCAGATATTTGAAGGAGTTGTCATTCGGAAAAGAGGCCAGGGGATAAGTAAAACTTTTACCCTAAGACGCGTCTCATATGGGGAAGGAATAGAAAGAACCTTTCCCTTTCATTCCCCTTCCTTAGGAAAGATAGTAGTAATCGGACAAGGAAAAATTCGCCGGAGTAAACTCTATTACTTAAGGGAAAGGTCGGGGAAGGCCGCTCGTCTTGCTAAGAAGAAGAATAATAACAAAGGACAAAGAGAAAGAGAAGCTTAGACTCTCCCGGATGGTCCGTTACGAAAGGGGGCTCTGGAGAAAGGGTTTATCTCGAGTCGCTGGTGTAGATGAAGCCGGTCGAGGTCCTTTAGCCGGTCCTGTAGTAGCTGCTGCTGTCATTCTCCCCCTAGACATATTCCTGCCCGGCCTTGATGATTCCAAAAAACTTAGTCCGCAAAAGAGAGAAGAGATTTTTTTTAAAATTTGGAGGGAAGCCGGAGCGATAGGAGTAGGAATAGTCAGTGAGATTGTTATTGACCGGATCAACATTCTTCAAGCCACCTATTTAGCTATGCGCCAGGCAGTAACGAAACTTCCGGTTTCTCCTGATTGCCTTTTAGTTGATGGAATGACTACCATCCCGGACCTGAATACTTTTCAGGTAGCTATCGTGAAAGGAGACTCTCTAAGCATCTCCGTCGCGGCTGCTTCTATTGTGGCGAAAGTAACCAGGGATCGAATCATGGTAGAGAAAGACAAACACTTTCCTCAATATGGATTTGCTAAGCATAAAGGATATGGAACGAAAGTTCATCTGAAAGCTTTAGATAAATATGGAGCTTGTTCTTTACATCGCCGGTCCTTCAAGCCCGTGAAAGAGCGCTTGAATCATAAAGTTGAAAAAATCGCCGGTGAATACAGATAGATACAAAAAAGCACAACCTTTAGCTAATTACCGCTGAGAACGCCGAGGTCGCCGAGATTACTTAATTTTAAAGATGATTTTCATTTTTTTATCTGCGCTCTCGGCGTTCTCAGCGGTGAAAATTAAAGGGATGGTGTTTATCTGTGGAAACTCTATGAACTCGAAAGAATTAGGTGCGGAAGGCGAAAAATTGGCATGCCGATTCCTGAAGAGGAAAGGCTATCGGATAATGAAAAGGAATTATGATTCTTGCTGGGGAGAAATAGATATTGTTGCTCGAGATAAAGAAGCGATAATTTTTGTTGAAGTTAAAACACGGAGAACCAATGAATACGGTTATCCCCAGGATTCAGTAACGAAAAGTAAACAACATCGGATGAGGAAAGTTGCTTTGACTTATCTTAAGAAGAATGGATGGGAGGGAGACTGTCGTTTTGATGTTGTCGCCATTCTTATGGATTCTAAGGGTAAAGCAGCTAATATCGAACTTATCAGAGATGCTTTTTAAGCATGGTAACCAATTTAGATTTTTGTATACTTGATAAATAGAATCTTTACTATGAAAAGGAGGCTTCTATCTAATGGGCGAAAATAATAAAGTGACAGATTTGCAGAAACAGAGGGGATGGGTTCGTTTAGAATGTCGAGTTCCTGTCCATTATCGAATTGATTCTGAGAAGACTCTTAAGGCAGGACTGGCCCGGGACATAGGCGAAGGAGGAGTAAAATTCGAAGCTGACAGGCGGGTTCCTCCTCAAACTATTTTGTGGTTAGCAATACAGTTGCCTGTATATATTAAGCCCCTTAAGACAAAAGCTGAAGTAGTTTCTGTTTGTGAAACAGGGACTGTCGGCAGTTATGAGATTGGAGTCCGGTTTTTAGATATGGGGAAAACTGCCAGAAGTCGGATTGCCCGCTATATAGATGAGATAACGAGCGAGGTTGAAGGAGAAGAAGATATAGATGAAACAACCATAGAAGGACTTAAAGAAAGAGAGGTTTTAACTGTACCCGATATCCGGCAGGTGGAGGTGAAGGAAGAAAAAGAGCCGGATGTCTCTGCTTTAATCAAAGAGATAGAAGCTTTGGAAATGATTGTCGATGAAGAAGGTGGAACCTGTCAACTGGGGAAATTAGCTACTCTCTCTTGTCGTACTCTTAAAGGTTGCCCTCCTTTGATGCTGGGAATTAAGTTTCGGGAAGCAGTAGGCAAACCTCTTCTTAAGAAATATGGTTTAGATGAAAAAGAAGGGAAGAAGGTTATGGAAAGATGTAAGAAAAAATTCAGGGCTTTGGGGACTAAGTATTATATCCGTGCCCTGAGAAAATCTAATGAAGTTTAGAATATTTGATTTACAGCTCTCTTTTTTATCTTGATTGGACAGGGAATCCCTTTTTGAATTATGAACGTAAAAGAGTTGAGGATTAACGTCTTAAGAAAGACCAGGGAAATATGGAATAACTGCAAATACTGGAGAACTTATCAATGTTATCTCAAACCTATTCGGCCTCCCTGCTGGGTCTGGAAGCTTATCCGGTTGAGATAGAGGTGGATGTAGCCGCCGGTCTTCCTGCCGTAATCGTAGTGGGGTTGCCTGATGCGACAGTAAGAGAAAGTAAAGACCGGATAAAATCCGCTATAAAGAATAGCCGTTTTAAGTATCCAACCAAAAGAATTACTGTAAATCTTGCTCCTGCCGATGTGAAAAAGGAAGGTCCTTCTTTTGATTTACCTATTGCCCTGGGACTGTTAGCTGCTACGGGTCAACTTTCTCCTGAGCGTCTGAAAGATTACCTTATCCTGGGAGAACTGGCTCTGGATGGTCGGGTTCGCCCTATCAAGGGAGCCCTTCCCATCGCCCTCAGCCTGAGGAAAGAAACCCGGAGAGGAATAATTCTTCCCCGGGAGAACGCTGCCGAGGCCGCGGTCATTGAAGATATTGAGATTTATGGGGTAGGGAGCCTTGCGGAGGCGGTTAAATTCATAAACGGAGAGGCGCGAATTACTCCCCATAAAGTAAATTTAGATGATATTTTCAGTGACTTATTATCTGATTGTGAAGTCGACTTTGCCGAGGTTAAAGGTCAATTTTCCGTAAAAAGAGCTCTGGAGATCGCTGCTGCCGGTTCTCATAATGTTTTGATGATCGGTCCTCCCGGGGCGGGAAAGACCATGTTGGCCAGAAGGCTTCCCACGATTATTCCGAATATGAGTCTGGAGGAGGCCTTGGAGACTACTCAAATTCATAGCGTGGCAGGACTTCTTCCCTCGAAACGGGCTTTGGTCACCCGGCGCCCTTTTCGCTCGCCTCATCATACCTCTTCCGATATCGCTCTCGTGGGAGGGGGGACAATTCCTAAACCCGGAGAGGTAAGCTTGGCTCATAATGGAGTACTTTTTTTAGATGAATTGCCGGAATTTCACCGGCAAGCTCTCGAGGTTCTCCGGCAGCCTCTTGAAGATGGATCCGTTACCATATCCCGGGTGAACAGAACATTAACCTTTCCTTCCCGGATATTGCTTATCTCTACTATGAATCCCTGCCCCTGTGGTCATCTTGGTGATGAAGTAGAATGTCATTGCACCTCTTATCAAATTCAGCGTTATCGTTCCCGTATCTCCGGTCCTCTTCTGGACAGGATAGATATTCATATTGAAACTCCTGCTTTGAAATATAAGGAGCTTGCCGGTGAGCAACTTGGTGAGTCTTCGGAAAAGGTGAGGAAGAGAGTGACGGGTGCTCGGGATATCCAGGAAAAAAGGTTTAAGGGGGAGAAAATATACGGTAACGCTTACATGAATCAGAAACAGATGAGGAGATATTGCCGTCTGGACGATGAGGGAAAAGAGCTTCTCAAAATGGCCATGAGTGAATTGGGAATATCCGCCCGGGCTTACGATAAAATACTCAAAGTAGCCAGAACGATTGCCGATTTAGCAGCCTCGGAGGATATCCAAGCTGAGCACCTCTCCGAAGCTATCCAGTACAGGAGCTTGGATAGGAATTTGTTAGCTTAACTCCCTGGTGGTGTAGGATTAGTAATTAAGAAGCTGGAGAAACTTAACCCGAAACTCCTTCTTCTAAGAGAAGCGAGAAGGGGATTTCCAAACCATGGGCTTCCAACAACTTTTTATCCCTCATAATTTCATCAACCTGACCTTCAGCCACTACCGCACCTCCATCGAAGAGGAAAATCTTTTGACAAACTTCCCTGACTAACTCCAGGTCATGACTGGCGACTATTCGGGTTTGTCTTAAGCTCTTAAGTAAATCTATCAAATGTTTTCTGGTCCGAGGGTCGAGGCTGCTTGAGGGCTCATCAAGGACGAGAATATCGGGTTCCATGGATAAAACCGTAGCTATGGATATCCTTTTCTTTTCTCCCAGACTTAAATGGTGAGAGCATCTTTCCTCATAACCTTCCATACTTACCTCTTTAAGAGCATCCCTTACCTTTTCTCTAATCTCTATCTTGGTATAGCCGGCATTCAGAGGCCCAAAGGCAGTATCGTCAAAGACCGTAGGCATAAAGAGCTGGTCATCAGGGTCCTGGAAGACTATTCCTATTTTCTTTCTGATTTCCTTCAAGCTTTTCTGTTCAATCTTCATCCCCAGTACTTCTACAGCTTCCTTCTTATCTTCCAAAACCCCATTCAAGTGGAGAAGGAGCGTGGTCTTCCCTGCTCCATTGGGCCCAATGATTCCTACAGATTCGCCCTCAGAGATGCTCAAATTCACATTTTGAAGAGCTACCCTGCCATCAGGGTAGGCGTAAGAAAGGTCTTTGATATTTATTATCTTCCTTTCCGAGCTTTTCATATTATCCTCCTCCGAATCTTATCAGTCCGAGCAAAGCAATTACTATAAAGGAGTAACCTATATCTCTTTTCCTCAGATGAAATTGGCCAAGAGTTCTTGCTTCTCCGTCAAAACCACGGGAAACCATGGCGGTATAGACACGTTCTCCCCGTTCGTAACTCCTCAGGAAAAGCATTCCCACTATATTAGCCAATATCTTAATATGGAAAAGTCTGCTTCCTCCCACTGTCCGGGAATCTTTAGCCCGTTTCATTCTCATGAGTTCATCTACCAGAACAAAGATGTATCGATACATAAAAGAAATAATCATGGTGATTATCTGAGGAAATTTTAAAGATTCCAGGGCCTTGAGGAGATGGGAAAATTTAGTGGTCGTGGAAAGAAGGATGAGGCAGAGGATGGAAAGGTAAGACTTTATAAAAACGTTCCAGAAAACAGTGAGTCCGTCATAGGTCACGGTAAGTTGAAAAGTCCCGAAAGAGTAACCTCCGGCGATTTCCCCTTTCTTCAGGAAAGGAATAAAAATAGCAATCATGAGAACAAAAGGGATAATTACCAGTGACCTTTTGAAGATAGATCCTACCGGAACCTGGGAAAATAAAATCAAGATGAAGATGAGAAGGGCATAGAAACTAAAAGAAACGAAGTGGGTGGGTGGGGTAAAAATTATGAATAGAATGAAGAGGGTAAGAGTAATGCTCTTTATCCGGGGATCAACCCGGTGGATGGGGCTTTGCAGATGGCTGTATTTGTCTATAAATGAATGTTTCATAATTAATAAAAGGTTCAGAAGCAATTTGTCTCATCGCTTCCTCGCTTGTTTCCTTCCTCATTTCTTTTTAATTAACGCTGCTATCCCATAGCTGATTCCAAAGACGATTAATGTTCCTGCCATGCCGGCGAAAGAAGTAGCCAACTTTTCGTTCTTCAATCCCGGCCAGGAATAATCCGGTATGGGAGAGGGAATAATTGGCTTGACCTCTCCCTTTTCCAGGAAGCCTTTATCCTCCGCCACTCTTTCCAGGCCATCGGGAAGCCGGGAGGCAAAGGGAGAAAGAATCAGAGCTAATAAAAGAGAAGCCAATAAACCAAAGAGCAAATGTTTCTTTTTCATCCTCTATTCCTCCTCTTGCCCTGCCTCAGGCAGGGGTGGTTGGTAGATGAGGTCTGGCCGGACTTTAAGGACGAAACCTATGATTGAGCAAGTGATTATCGCTTCTCCCAAGCCCAGAAGCATGTGTACTCCCGCCATGGCGGGAAGAGCAACTCTGAGTGGGGAAGTGCCGGAGATAGCCAGTTCTACAGCTACGCCGGAGGCTGCCAGGACTTCTGAGGCCCAGGCAGCTACAGCTACGCCGGCGATGATTCCTCTGTTTCCGCCAATGACTTTTCTCAAACCGAGATAAATTAAATATCCGCCCATAGTTCCCACGATGGACATGTTGAGGATGTTGGCTCCCAGGGCAGTAAGACCACCGTCCTGAAAGACAACGCATTGGACGGTGAGGACAGTGGTGATGACAATGGCCCCGGCAAAGGGTCCCAGGAGAACGGCAGCTAAGACTCCTCCTATGAGATGGCCGGAAGTTCCTCCAGCTATGGGAAAGTTAAGCATCTGGGCGGCAAAAATAAAGGCGGACGTTACTCCCATCAGGGGAACCATCTTCTCCTTCAAGATTCGGGCTACTCTTCTCAGGCAATAACTCATTCCCCCAATGGAAAGCAGCCAGGCGGGAACCCAGGTACTCGGTGATAAAAACCCATCCGGTATATGCATCTTTTATTCTCCTTTCATTTACTCAGAAACTACTAACCTGATATCTTCATCCCCAAAGAATTTACCTCCTCACCTGTCAGATTAACAAAGCGTTCAGCTTTCATGCTATGTTTATCAGATTCGTGCTACTTCAAGAGAAAAAAATATCGCTTACATTATACTCTTTCCTATTATATACCAGCTCTCTCTGGCGATACTCCGAAGCGAACTATCCGCGACATGAACATTCTCCTGTGTTACGATTTTAAGAATAATAACACGACAGTTAAATCCTGTCAAGTTTTTTTGAAATACAAATAGGAATTTGTTAGCTTAATCCTCATTCTTCCTTCTTTCCATCATCTTCTCTCCTTCCTTTGTTACCGTCTCGATATTTCCTTCCGTCAGGATGCGCGGAGTGATAAAGATGAGCAGTTCTATCTTCTCGTTGGTCTTCTTGGTGTGACGAAAAGCAAATCCCAAGATAGGAATATCTCCCAGGAAAGGAACCTTCTTCGCTGTATTTTTATTATTATCTGTTAGCAGTCCTCCGAGAATAATTGTCTGACCGTTTTTAACCCGAACCTGAGTCTCCGCTTCCCGGGTATCAATTATCGGTTGAGGGTCAGTGGTCTCCGTCCATCCGGTAAGCTGGTCTATTTTAGGGTGTATCTTCATTTTGATGAAACCCGTAGGGGTAATCTGGGGAGTGACTTCCAGGGTAATCCCGGCTTTTCTAAACTCCACCTCCTCGGTGACAATGGGAATGCCGGATTCGTAAGAGGTTACTGTCTTTACATAAGGTATCTGTTTGAGTACTTTTATAGTGGCCTGTTCGCCATCCATCGTGGCTACCCGGGGGGCGGAAAGCAAGTTGGCCTTTCCCTCGTTTATCATAGCCTGTAGTCCGGCGGTGATATGGTTGTTGCCGGCCGTAAGGTTAAAAACATTCGTGGATGCCGACAGGGACTGGCTCACCGTGCCCGTAAGGCCTGACCAGCCGGAGAAGTCGGGATCTGCCCAGGTCCAGTTTATACCTAACTCTTGTTCTCTATCCAGGTTAATCTCCACTATCTTGGCTTCGATCATTACCTGCCGCTGACCAAGGTCGATCATCTGCACATATTGGCTGATTCTATCTACATTCTCGGGGAAGTCAACTACCATCAGGGAATTTTGTTCCTTGTTGACTACTATTTTCCCTTCCCCGGAAAGGAATTTGGTTAGCTGTGCTTCCAGTCCTTCCCCGGAAGCAGATTCCAGGATGAAAGTTCGACTAACCAGTTGAGGTTTGCTAACTATTCGAATAATATTATCTTCCTTAATATAAGAATACCCCAGATTTTTTAGAATCGCATCGAGAGCATCCCAGACGGTAACATTGGTAAAACTAACACTAACCGTTCCTTTCACATCTTCACCGGGAATAATATTTAGTTTTTCCTCTTTGGCTAACAACCTGAGCAGGTCTTGGATGTCCGCATTTCGGAATTCCATGGAGAATCGCTTCGGCGAGGACCCCATTTCCTTTTCTTTGCCGGGGTCAGCAAGGGAAACCCTTATAGTAGCAGAAAGAAATAATCCTAAAATAAGCAAAAAGAAGAGAAGGTAACTCTTTCCTTTTAATGTGAACATTTTTTTACCTCACTTTTTCTCTTCCTCGTTAAGGTTTGTTTCCTGGGGGACTATTATTCCTAACTGAAGAATAAAAGTCTCTTTTTCTTTGCCCAGGATAACTTTCTCAGGCATAATCTTTATTACTTTTACTTTCCCCCCTGCCAGGGTATCTCCTTCCTTAACAATCTCATGATTAATAATGGCAAGGGAACTCGTATCGCTGAAGAGAATAGCGGTTAGAGACCATTCATTTTCTTTCTGCTTATTCTCTGGAGTCTCAATTGTGGGAGTCTTCTCTTCGGAAGGAGATGTCAGGAAGAAACTTTTCCCCAACTTCTCTTCGCCGGAGAGGAGAAAAGGATTTCTTCCCCAGAAGGGACTCAAAGGTTCTTTCTTCGCCGGGAGAGAATCTTTTCCTATCCGGGGCCGGGGTTTAACGAGATTAAGTGTTTCTTCTGCTGCTTTTGTCGCCGGGGAGAGGTTTTTCATCCTCTTCCTTTGAGAGAAGAATCTTATGTTATAAATGACTATAAGGCTTAAAACTATAGCCATAATGATGATAAAAATCTTATTTTTTAACAAGATTCTATCTCCTCAAACTTTCTTTTGTCTTTTCCTGGCTCTGAGGCCGGAGATAATAAGCATTAACATGGATTATTGCTTTTATCAAAGGAATGGTTTCTTCTACCCTTTGAAGGTTAAGGCTATTTACCGTAAAGAGACGATTGCTGCGAGGAATCTCTTCCAGGAATTTAGCTAAAGATTGGTATTTTCCCTTTGCTTTTACTGTGATAGGTATCCGATAACAATTGAAGGAAGTTTTCCTCTTGACTTCTGACTTATTTAAGGCACTTCCTTCTTTTGAAAGTTCTCCCGGTGAGGCGGGCGGACTTGCTCTGTCCGGGGCAGGTGGATTCATGTCGGGTGGAGCAGATTCTGTTTTTTCATCTTGGAAGGAGATTAACTGTTCTTTTTCCGTGGAGAGCGAAAGTTCATCTATTTTTGCTTCCTTAGCCAACCGGCGCAGTTCATCTAATAACTGGGGAATTTGTTGTTCCCGGGGAATTCTTGCTCTTATAGCAACCATCTTCAGTTCGATGACGGAGCTTTCTTTTTCATATTTATCCACTTTTGGTATTGCCAGAGAAGCTTTTTCTAAACGAGCCTGGATATTCTGTAGAGCTTGCTTCGTTTTAGAAATTTCTTTTATCCGGGGGCGAAATGCCAGGAAATAGAAAAAGGAGAGAGAGAGAAGAATGATACTAACGGTGATAAATAATTCTTTTCGCTCCCAATTGCCTGCTTTCATTATAATTATCCCCTCTCGTCAAATCATAACTTGTAATTGATAACTCGTGACTTATAAATTAAGTAAACATCTTATCGTAAAGGACATTGTCTTCTTCGGCTCTTCTGTTTCTAAAACCGAGGGACCTTCCTCCTGAAGGGGTTCAAGGACGACTTCCTTCAAGAAAGCCGATTTCTTTAAATTGCTTAGTAAAACTGCCAGAGGTCCTCGCCATCCTGAGGTTCCTTCTTTAAGGATTTCTCCCCGAATTGTTAGTTGCCAATTCCGGCCGGTTCTTGAATCTTCTTCTATAATGGATACTTCTCTTAAGAAAATTTTCTTTGGAACAGTATTGCTCAGGTCTTGTAAAATAAGAGACCAGGGAGGACTTCCCTTTGTAATCCTTTCTATTAGCCCAACTTCTTTCTGGCGAATCCGTTCTTTCTTTTCAAAAACTTCATATTTTGTTATTAGCGGTTTCATCTGAAGTAATCGTTCCTCTTGATTAGCTAAAAGCTGATGATAAGATCTGGAAGTGGTGTCCAATCCCCAGTAAGTAAGGAAAAGAAGAGTAACCAGGGCCAGACCGGATATTCCCAAAGATATTCTCTTAGCAATTCTTTGAGCTCTTTCCTGAATTTCCTCCGGCAGGAGATTTACCCGTTTTCTTTTTCTCGGATTTTTTTCGATAGCTAAACCAATCGCTGTTGTTAAGACTGACGGAGAGGAGGGAAGGTCGTCAAGAAGCTCTTTTCGCACAGAGACTAATTGGAGAGGGTCGAATTCTTCTACTTCCATCCTCAGATTATCTGAAAGAACTTCAGCGATAGTCTTAATATCCTCACTATCTTCACTAAGGAGTATTTTCTCTACCGTTTCTCCCCGGAACTGCTGTTTGTAGTAAAGAAACGATCGGTCAAGTTCGACCCTTACCCGGCTCAGGAAAATTTCCAGGTTCTCTCTGCCGGGGATCTGGATTGTCCGGGACACATAAAGTTGGTCGTCTTTACAGATATTTACGGTAACGGTAGAGCCCTTTATCTCTACTAAGGCAATAGCTTTATCTTTCCTTGCCAAACTTGTCTTTTGCCACAAGTTATAGAAAGCAATCTGGCTAGTGCTGATGGCTGTGGGGAAAATTCCGCATTCTTTCATTAAAGCAAGATAATGCCTCATTCCCGTCTTGGAAGTCATTATTAAAAGAATATTCTGTTTGGGGATTCCTTTCTGGGAAATTTCTCCCAGGGAAAGATAGCTCACTATCGTATCTTCGTAAGGGACGGTTGAATGTTGTTTAACTTCCCGTTGCAGGGCATTGTGGAGCTCTTTCTTAGGCATAAGGGGAAAAGTAAGCAAGGCATGGTTTATTAAGTTTCCCGGGATGGTCACGATAACATTCTTAGGATTTATCCCGCTGGTTTGAAGGACCTTTTTAATAGTTTTGATTACCTCTTTTTCTCTTTCCCCTTCCTTCTGGCGGGAGAGGGAAGCCATCCCGAATTTATCTAATCTTGCTCCGGTGGGGGTATATACCAGTTCAACCATAACTACTTTATCGGCAGTGATATCCAGAGCGGTGACTCTTCGGGATATTCCCAGTATTTTCCCAACGCTTATGCCGGAAAGAGTGATAAAGGAAGCAACGTCAGGCACTTTCTCTTTTACTGCTTTGGGAGATACGACTTTTTTTTGCTCTTTATCCGGTTCCGGGGAGGCTGTTTCCGGGGCAGGAGTCGGTTCTTCCGGTTTTACCGGTTTGGGCACGGTGGTACTTTTAAATATGGGACTATCTTTCAGAGAAAATTTTTTCGCGGCCATCTTTTTAAATTCCTTACCTTGCTTATCTTATTTTATTGAGAAACTCGTTAGCTAATGCTAAATAGTTCCTTGCTCCTACACAAACGGGATCGTACTGGAATATTGTCTGTCTCTTTGCCGGAGATTCCTTAAGGCGAACATTTGTCCGGATCATCGTTTCGTAAAGTAACCCTCCGAAGTTTATTTTCAAAAGGTTAATTGCTTCCTCCGAGATGTTTTCCCGGGAATCGTATTTGGTGATTACCAGCCCGAGCACTTCTACCTTACTGCCCAGGTTTTCCTGAGAAATTTTTATGGTATCGAACAAGAGATTAAGTCCAACCAGGGAAAGGAAATCGGAGAAAACAGGTATCAATACGTAATCAGCAGCAACAAAAGAATTTACAGTGAGTAAGCTCAGAGAGGGAGCCGTATCTATAAAAATATAATCATACTGTTCCATGATTTCAGGCGTAAAACTTCGTTTTAAAGCGAACTCTCTGCCATATTCCTGAATTAATTGAATTTCTGCTCCTGCCAGATGCAGGTTACTGGGAGCCAGGTCTAAATTCTCGGTAGAGGTATGTTCAATAATAGCAGATATCTTTTCATCCTTATTTACCAGGACCTTATACATCGAAGGATTTTCCTCGGAGATATTCTTCGATAGCATGTAGGAAGCATTTCCCTGAGGGTCCATATCGATAACCAGTACCCGCTGACCGCGGATGGAAAGGGCCGCTCCCAGGTTTACCGTTAAAATGGTCTTTCCTACCCCGCCTTTCTCATTAGCTACAGTAATTATCTTTCCCATCTTATCACCTCCCCTTAAGGATGATTATTTGCCTCGAAAATCTAAACTACAGAGCTTGTAAAGGAAAAAATCTCGAATCTGGAAATCTTCAAATTCTAAGAAAAGCCGCATCCTCTTGAGATTAGTTTTTTTTCTTGTGAGCAGTTGCATAGTTCTTTTTATCTAAGAAATAGTTGGTTTTCCTGACGATAGCTATTATCTGGTTGATTTCCTTAGCGGTATAAATTCTCCAACCTCTTGAATCTCTCTTTACGGAGGGAATGTATCCTTTTTTCTCCCAGCGTTTAATAGTTAAGGGGCTCCTATCAATACGAAGGGCCAGATCGCTGATCCTATAGGTTGGTCCAGCCATAACAAGCTCCTTTTCTAATATGGTTTGATATAGGTGATATATATGACATATTGAATTTTACCCAAAACGGGATTATTTGTCAAGTAAAAAAATAAAAAATATTATGGGATTGGAAAAATTGATAGAATTGAAAAAGAAAACAAAGTGCGATATGAATGAAAGAAAGCTATAGGGCTTGCAGTATGTTTTGAGAAGACTTTATAGGCAATGAAGAATTTGTCAATAAGATTGCCCCCGAATTTTTCCTTAGGATCAATGGGGGCCGATGTCGTCGGCTGTATCTTGAGTGCCATCCGGACCAATACTGATAAACTGATTAGCGCCGGTTTTCTTTACATAATTATTTCCCCACTCGTCACTCTGGTAAGTTACTCCGATGTAAGCGGGAACTAAATCGCTAATCTGGGTAGGATAACTGTTTCCCGGTACATTATCATATTCTTCAGCAGCGGCATTAACTTTATCCAGCTCATCCCGGACCCGTTCTTTTCGTTCCCTGATCATATTGTAGCTGATAACCCGGATAAGGTCGTTGTTGTAATCCAGACTGGTCCCGGAGTTGCTATCATCCTGACCATTGTGTCCGTAACTATAAAGCAAGATACTATTTGGAGTTGAGCCCCCGGTAGTGTCATAGGAAGGATCGTAATAATAGCTTTTTTGCCAGGCATCTTTTGTATAATCGTCGTTAGGTTGAGTAGTCATGTAAGGACCGTCCCACCCGCTCACGCCCGGATCAGTGTTAAGATCAGCCAGGGTAGAAGGAAGTTCTGTAGTATCCTGGTAGTACATATTTATAGCCGTTTCTATATTTCCCATCTCTTCCCGGGTGGCTTCCTTTCCCTTTATTCGCAATGAGGTCCCAATAAGAGGAATAGCAATGCCTGCCATCAGGGCAAGGATAGCAACCATAACAACAACTTCGATTAAGCTGAAGCCTCTTTCTTTACCCCTCTGTGTCATTATGCTTCACCTCCGCAATGATTTGGTTTGCAACCTCTTATTTCCCGATGAGACTCAGGGCCTGGTATAAAGGAAGGAAAGTTGCCGCCAGGACAAAGAAAACCACAAGACCGGCAAAGATAATTATCAGCGGCTCCAGAAGGGCTATGTTTAACTGTTTGAGGAACCTCCCGGTCATAAAACTCATTTACTTTGGTTAGGGTCTGTTCCAGACGGCCGGTTTCTTCTCCTACAGCCAACATCCGGGTAACCAGGGGTTGAAATTCTCCACTCACCCGCAGGGATTCGGCAATGGTTTCACCATTGGCTACCTTCAGCCGGGTATTTTTTATCGATTGAGCCATACAGGCATTGCCGATCACCTTTTCCACAATCCAAAGAGCTTCGGTTATCCCTACTCCGGCATGGTACAGGCTGGCCAGGGTATGAGAGAAGCGCGAGGCGCTCGTTTTGCGGATTAACTCTCCGAAAAGGGGAAGCTTAAGCTTTCAGGCGGTCGATTTGCAACCTTCCTCCCGGCGTTCTTCCAATCATCTTATAAGTGATAATACTGACGATTAAACCGGCCAGGATAACAATCCATTGGTTTCGAAAAAAACTGCTTGTTGACAGAAGAATACGGGTAGGCAAGGGTAAAGGCGAACCTGTCGTTGTATAGATGATCATAATACGGGGTACTAAAACAGTTATGACTATGATTATCAAGCCTATAATAGCCGTGAGTAAGAAGGCCGGATAAATTACCGCCTGAGTTATAATTCCTCTTGTTTCTTCCTGCCACTCCAATTGCGCAGCTAAACGGCTGAGGACATCTTCCAAAGATCCGGTAGCTTCCCCGGCTCGGATCATACTTACATATAGCTCTGAGAATATTTGGGGATATTTATCCATAGCTTCGGAGAGAGTAGCTCCTCCTTCAACATCTCGCAAAAGGTTCTCTATTACTTTCCTGAACTTTTCGTTCTCTGTCTGCTCCGCTAAATCCCGGAGTCCTACCCGGATGGATATCCCGGAGGCTTCTATCGTGTTCAAATGATGAGTGAACATGATGATATCTTTTCTTTTTATCCGGCCGGAAGGAGCCAGGACCTTTTTTTTCTCCTTAACCATCCGGGTCCGGGTTAGCACATAGCCAAGGTTACTCAATTTGCCGGCTAACTGGTCCTCTGATTCGGCAGACATCGCTCCCCGCACGATCTTACCAAACTCGTCTCTTGCCTGATAGGTAAAGGTGGCCATTATAAAATACCCTCGCTATGCTCGGAATTGGAAATTGAAGATTGTAAATTGTAAATTTTAAAACATCATCCTTCCGTTACCCTCATTACTTCGGAGATGGTAATTAACCCTCTTTTTGCTTTCTCTATTCCGTCATCTCGCATAAGCTTCATTCCTTGCTTCAGCGCTTCTTCTCTAATCTCTTCTTCAGAACCCCGCTGGACGACTAACTCGTTTATTCTTTTATTAGGGATGAGAATTTCAAAGATGCCGATTCTTCCCCGATAGCCTGTTCTTGTGCAGTGCTCACATCCTTTTCCCTCATATAGTTCCGGGACCACTTCGCCTTCTCTCAGCTTCATCCAGGCTATCTCCTCGGGAGAAGGGGTATAAGACACCTTGCACTTAGGGCAGATTTTACGGGCTAACCGTTGGGCAATTGCGGCGGCAATGGAAGAGGAGAGTAAAAACGGTTCAATCCCGGTATCCAAAAGACGGGGAATAGCTCCACAGGCACTATTAGTATGCAAACTGCTTAAAACAAAGTGGCCGGTCAAAGCGGAGCGAATAGCAATCCCGGCTGTTTCTTGATCTCTTATTTCTCCTACCATAATCACATCCGGGTCCTGGCGCAGGATAGACCTTAACCCGGCGGCAAAAGTCAACCCCCCGGCAGGGTTCACTTGAGATTGACGGATCAAAGGCAGCTGATATTCTACCGGATCCTCGATGGTCATAATATTTCTTTCCAGGGAATTTATCGTGGTTAGGATCGAGTAGAGGGTAGTTGTTTTGCCCGCTCCTGTAGGCCCGGTTACTAAAAGAATCCCATGAGGTTTTTCCACAATTGTTGTTAAGCGGGACAGGGTTTGAGAAGAGAAACCTAACTCTTCCAGACCGAGAACCAGATTACTCTTGTCCAGAACGCGCAGGACAATATTCTCTCCGAAAACAGTGGGATAAATGGAGACCCTCAAGTCAACCTCTTTGTTACTGGTAGTGAACTGAATTCGTCCGTCCTGGGGAGCTCTCTTCTCGGAAATATTGAGGTTGGCCATTATCTTGATACGGGAAATAATCGCTGCCTGCAGCTCTTTTGGAGGAGACGGTCCCTGATAAAGGATACCGTCTATGCGGTAGCGGGTACGGATTAATTTTTCTTCCGGTTCAATATGAATATCCGTCGCTCGGTCAACAATTGCCTGAGCGATAATCTGGTTGACTAATTCAATTATGGGAGGCTCGATGAAGATGCCTTCACTTACCTGAGTGGAATCGCCCGTAGAGGTTGTTACCTTTGAAGCTCGTCCAATGGTTTCCTCTATTAAGTTATCCAGGGAGCCTGCGGTCCCGTAATATTGATCGATGGCTTTCAAAATCTCTGTTTCGGTAGAGGCGACTACCTTTACCATGTAACCGGTCTTCTGTTGGATGGCATCTATCGCCATAATGTCATAGGGGTCTACCATAGATACGGTTAAGGTATTATCTTCCAGAAAGAGAGGAATAAACCGATGACGCTTAGCCAACTCTTTAGGTATCTTCAATAATAAAGAAGGGTCTATGGCATAGTTGGATAAGGAGACGTGGGGGATGTCTAATTCGGAGGAGAGTACCCGGGACAGATTTTCTTCAGTAATGAAACCCAGGTTTTTTAGGATTGTTCCTAACAGTTCCCCCGTCCGTTTTTGCTCGCGCAGAGCAATATCTAACTGCTGTGAGGTAATCAACCCCTCATCGATTAGTCTCTGCCCCAGAGCTTTTCTTTTTCCTGCCATTATTATCCGCTCGAATTAAGCTGTTGCGAAATTTGTTTCATCCTATGATTACCCAGGGTTTTCTTGTTAAATTATAATATACAATAAATAAATTGCAAGTAGTATATAATATCCGGTATCAGATATCATAATACCAAATACCAGAATTCCCGACAAAAGTAAAAGCGATTATGCGTATTTTATTTGTGACCTCCCATACTCAGCTAAAAAAATTGTGGATGAAGGAATGCTCCTCCATCCACTGTATTAACTTCGCAAGAAAAAAGTTAGTTCCCCAGAACGAGAACACCGATGTCATCTCCCCCAAGAGTTTCGTTTTGATCGGGAGTCTCTACTACCCCGTTAGGGCCGGCTGAAAGAACCCAGACGTTATCAGGATTGGATGCCGATCCTCGGCCCCAGAATCCATCGGAGCTAACGATATAACGTTTGCCCCAAGGGTCTGCGGGCATAGCTTGCATATAAGGACCGTCCCAATTGGAACCGCCTCGGTTTCCGGTATTATCCCGGAGATAATAGTAAAGAGGTTCCGCATTGCCATCGTTGAAATCGTTTGAAGTAGGAGTGGTTCCCCCATTTCCATAGAGCCATTCAACGGTATTCGCTCCTTGGGCTCCAGTCGGCCAGAATCCGGTATCCTTCTTATACATGGCAATAGCCGTAGCGATGTTTTTAGTTTCTGCCAGGGCTTTGGTCTTGGATGCCGACTCTATCTGGCGGAAGACATAGGGAGTTATTATCCCGGCAATTATAGCGATGATGGTTACGACTACGACCATCTCAATTAAGGTAAAACCTTTATTTGCTTCTTTCATTTTGTCCCTCCTTCCATATTTCTTTTTTTATTTTTCCCCTATTCACATGAGGCAATATACTCTTCTTTTTTATTTTTGTCAAGATGAAAGAAAACTTTCAAGAAAAAAGCCAAGCTACCATATCTTCGGTAGTCTGGCTGTCTTAGCAAGTTTTCCTGTTCCTCTGGCAGTACCTCGTTATCGGTACGCCAGGCTGTCTTAGCAGAAAAAACCTACCTTAGACCCTATGACTTTGCGTCCCCGAATTTCTCCGGGTTTGCCTTTTCGGATATGAACCCTTGAGAGTAACAATCATTTCCTCTTAAGCTCAAAGTGATTATACCCAAAAATAACCATTTTGTCAAGGTCTCCTTAGGTCTTATCGCTCTTGTACATTTACTTGACAGGGTTCTTAATTGTTGGTAGAATCCAATAAGAGTTAAACCCCTATCTTTTATTGTTAAGGAAGGGCTATGTGGAAATATTCCTTAAAAAAAGATTGTCATCTTCTCTTAATTGATCTTAACTTAATAAGAGGGAAGATATGATTGTGGCAAATGAGCTAAGAGCTAAGATAATATTGAAGAGCACGATATTATTGATAGCAATATTAACGATGTTTACAACCGTTTCCGGAGGAAAGGTTTTCGGTTACCAGGTATCCGAAGGAGTAAGCAAAGACAATTTTGGCAGGTTTGGCTGGTTAACGAATCCCTGGATAGCTTCACGTTACCCGGTATGGAACAAAGAGCGGTCCCGGGATGGGACGCTTGCTTATACACTAGATACGGATTTGAGCATTAAGAACGGTTCCCGGATATTTTCCTTAATTAACCGGGGGACGCCTTCCCAGGTTACGGTATCGGATTGCAGTTGGGTAGCGAAAACGGTAAAAG
>JAADIA010000061.1 GCA_013151555.1 Nitrospirota bacterium
AACAAAATAACCTTCCTTACCCTGATGTTCACCTTTATACCAGGCATATCCCTCATCAACACAAGTATTGATAAAATCCTCTATCTTCATAGTTCTCACCTCCTAATGACCGGACAGCTTACCGCACTTAGTTCCTTAAGTTGTAGCCTCATTCGATTCATCCGGGTTAGAGGATAAATACATCTTCCCGGCCAGTTCTCTTCCTGCCTCCGTCAGGAATACCTTATCAATTATCCTTCGCAACTTATCCTTATCTCTTGTCTTCACTTCGTCCTTCAAATTAACCATCCAATCCGCATCACACAACACTTTAAAATTCAAGGTATCAATTTTGCCAGGCGAATGATGATGAGCAATTATGTCACATATTTCCTCAATATCCCCTTTTTTGAGTCCCATTTTAAGAAGAATACCTTTGGCAACAGCCGGGCCCTCCTTCTCTTGATAGGGTCCTGCAGACGAGCCGTATTTCCTCTCCGCTTCTTTTATGCCTATATCATGCAAGATACTTGCCGGAATAACAATATGCCAGTCGCACTTCTCCGTTTTCAGCAATTCTTCAGCAAAATGCATTACCTTTTGAGCATGATTTATCCTTTTCTTATCATCTCCGAAATATAGTTCCAATTCTTTGAGCAGCTTTCCTTTTACAGTTATGGCTTTATTTTGCATATACTTATTGTAGCCCTCTGCCCCGAGGCATTCTTTGGCGTAACTACACCAATCCAGGCAACTGGCGCCAGCCTCTCTCGTCACTATCTTTTTACAATTCGGGCAAGTTGCCTGAAGCTCATCTGTCCATATCTCTATTTCTTCGGAGCAGGAAGGGCATTTCACCACCTCCGGCTGGGGTTGTTTAAGGCCCTGGGCTCCCGGACAAAATCCAAGTTTCATTTTCATTTACCTATTCTCAGGATTAATAAGATTTTTATAAAGTTTTATCCTGTTTATCGTGTTAATCCTGTCTATATTTTTTCATGTTTTTTGATATTATCATACCCAATCTTCCTGCAAAATTTCTCCCTGCAAGCTTACCACGATAGATTTCAGAGGAACCTTTCTCTTCGACTGCTCCAGGGCCTGTTCCGCCAAGCGTAACAATCCCCGGCAACAAGGAACCTCCATCATCAATACGGTAAGAGTATTTATTTCAGCATCTTCCATCCAGGATTTAATTTTCTCTACATAAATTTCCTGACCTTCATCAAGTTTGGGACAAGCGATAGCCAGGGATTTTCCTTTTAAGTAATCGGGATGAAAACTTCCCAGGGCATAAGCAACACAATCAGCTACCAACAAAACGTCTTTCCCCTGATAATAAGGAGCCTGGGGGGAAATAAGGTGCATCTGAATCGGCCATTGTCTAAGCTGAGAAGCTACTTTAGCGGCAGATTCCTGTTTCCCATCCGGTTCTTGTTTATCCCCGAAATCCATCGTCCTTGCTCCCGGGCATCCGGAAAATCCGGAGGGATGTTTTTTACCGGAAGGCAAAGGTTCCTCAAGAGGAACTGCCATTCCCTTCTCTCTCAAAAAATCCATTGCTTGCCCAAGATACTCTTTTTGATTATGCTCTTGAAGATGTTCCAGGTGTGCCTTTACTACCTTCTTTCCCTGCTTGACAATATTTCCCATCACCTTTCTTTCATCATACTCTTCGGCTTCTCTTTCTTCTATAGTAATGGCATCCTCCGGACAGTGACCGATACAAGCCCCCAACCCGTCGCAAAACAAATCGCTTATAAGCCTTACCTTCCCGTCTATTATTTGCAACGCTCCCTCAGGGCAGTTGGGAATACACTGCCCACAACCGTTACACTTTTCTTCATCAATTTTTATGATTTTTCTTTTCATAACTTACCCCCCAATCATTTTTGCCAGGACTCACTGAATGAAGACAGGTTTAAGACCTATTCCTCTCAAGAAATCATAGAATTTTCTTCGGGCGATTCTTTATATTGCCTCTTTGTTCCCGCCTTATAAGTTCCGATGCTCGTGCCGGCAAGGTTTGAAACGGGTTGTCAGATGCAACAAGGCCAAAGCCGGATGTTTAGAAAGCATCCGGGGGCCGGAATATTTCATAACGGAGGTAATTTTTGTTCTCATAGACGGCTTATAACAATGTACCGGGCACTTTGCACAAGTTGGTTTATTTTCCCCGAATAGACAATGCTCAAGACGCAACCCGGAATACTCCAGCAATTCCCGACAGTCTTCACATAGTTTATCACCTTTCGAGTGATGACCGGCACAGTACATTCTTATCATTATTTCAATAGTTTTCTTTTCGCGTGCCATACTTCAGAAGACCTCTTAACTGCAAGGTAAGAGAATTCGTTGCTTCCCTCCTCATTTCTTTATTATCTATAGGTTACCGCGAGAACACCGGGATGTCCATGACATAGCTCATCTCTTTTTATGATATTTGTCAAAAACGGCAGGGTAGCTGAAAAGTAAAATTGTTTAACCGCCATAAGCAATAGCTAAACATCATTGCAAAAACGCAAGTTATACAAAGTGAAAGATGCGAAATCAAGCCAGCCCGGAACAAAGTCCGAGCTAACTAGAGAGAGAGGTTAACTTGTCGGGCTTGAGAATAACAATCTCTTTACGATCCGTCTTGATAATCTTGTCCTTCTTGAATTCACTCAAGATGCGGCTTACCGTCTCCTGAGATAATCCGACCATATCCGATATCTCCTGGCGAGATAATCCTAAAGTCAGTTTCTTTTCCTTGTCTCCGGATTTTTCCGAGGGAGAAACTTGAGAGAGAAGAAATGTGGCCATCTTCTCCCGAGCGTTCTTCAGTCCCAGGTCCCTTATTTTAGACTGAGCCTCTTCCAATTCTTTCCCAAGAGCCTTCATCATCTTAAAAGAGATTCTTGAGTTGGTTTCTAAAAGTTGTAAAAGCCTTTCCTTGTTCAGGCAACACAACTCTGCCTTGGAAAGAGCCTCAGCTGTAGCCGAGTAACTGTCCTCATATATCGCTTCAAAACCGAGGATATCTCCCGACCTTAAAACTCTCAGGATCTGCTCCCGGCCATCCTCCAACGACTTAGAGACTTTAATCATCCCTGATTTAATTATGAAGACCGTATGAGCAGGATTATCTTCCAGAAAGAGTATTTGATGTTTCCGGTATCTGCTCAAATGAATCAACAGACTGATGCTTTTCAATTCCCCCTCTCCAAGATCGGAAAAGATAGTGACATCTCTGATAATGCAATCCTGACAGTTACAAGTCATCTTCGCTTCCCTGAAGTTTCAAAGTCTGATAGTTAGCTTTAGTTATCAGTTACGAATTACGGATGATATTAACTTCTTTTTTCAGACCAAACTTTTCCATCCTTTTCCGGAGGGTATTCCGGTTTATGCCTAAGATCTTAGCAGCTTGAATCTGATTGCCTTTCGTCTCCCGAAGCGCTCTCGCTATCAGAGCCTTCTCTATGAAAGACATAATATTATGACCTTGAGAAACCTTTTTTATTTCCCGATAAACCTCGTTTAATAAATCTTCTAATCCCTTTTTTACCCCTTTCTCTTCTTCCATACTGATCTTCTTGGCAGTCCCCAGGTCCAACAACAATTCGTCAGGCAAGATACGGCTTCCTTTGCAAAGGACATAAGCCCTCTTGATGACATTCTCCAGTTCCCGCACATTACCCGGCCAGGGGTAAGAAACCAATCTCTCCATTGCCTCCGGGCTAAGGTCAACAATGTTTTTCTTCAGGTCCTTGTTAAACCTCTTCAGGAAATAATTAACCAGTTCAGGGATATCTCCCCGCCGCTCCCGCAGAGGAGGCAAACCCAGGGAAAGAACATTCAGCCGGTAATAGAGGTCTTCTCTAAACAGGTCCTCCGAGATAGCCTTTTCCAGGTCCTTGTTGGTAGCTACGATGAGCCGGATATCCACCTTTATATTCTCCGTCCCCCCCAATCTCTGGACTTCTCCCTCCTGCAGAACCCGGAGTATCTTAGCTTGAGTAGGCAAAGACATATCTCCTATCTCATCGAGAAATATGGTCCCTCCATTACCCTGTTCGAACTTCCCGATACGCCGGGTATGGGCCCCGGTAAAAGCTCCCTTCTCATGCCCGAAGAGTTCGCTCTCCAGGAGAGTATCCGGAATCGCGGCACAGTTCACCGGAAGGAAAGGCCTGTTTGCACGAAGACTATGATGATAGACAGCCCGGGCGACCAACTCCTTCCCGGTACCACTCTCCCCGCGCAGGAGAACAGTAACATTGCTCTCCGCTACCTGCCCGATCATTTTATAAATTTCCTGCATCTGGGGGGATTTTCCCACGATGCATTCGGCCGTCTCTCCTCCCTCCTCTGTCTGCTCATAGGCAACAACCGTTTTCATCATCCGGTTAACCTCTAGAGCCTTATCCACTAACTGCCACATATGGGGAATATCAAAAGGTTTGAGGATATAATCATAAGCCCCTAATTTCATCGCTTCAATGGCAGTTTCGGTAGTTCCGTAAGCTGTTATTATTATTACCAGGAGTTTAGGATAAATCTTTCTCATTTCCCTTAAGACTTCCAGCCCTCCCATCCCCGGCATTTTTACATCCATGACGACCAGGTCCGGCAACGTCTCTCCCAGTCTCTCCAGAGCTTCTTCTCCATTCCTGGCTGTAATTACCGTCATGTCCCTTTCTTCAAACATCCTCTCCAGGGAATAGCGGAGGCTTTTATCATCATCAACGATGAGAATAGTATCAGTCATGATTAACTCCTAACTAACCGTCTTGTATTCACCAAGGGTAAAGACAAGATTGCAAAATGCAAAATCATTTCTTCTTATTACATTTTACATTCTGCATTTTTCATTGAGCCCTGGCGCTTAACCGGAATGATTACGGTAAAGGTAGTCCCTTCTCCCTCCCGGCTGTTTACTTTTATAGACCCTTGATGGTTATCAATGATTCTATGGGTAATAGATAATCCCAACCCTATCCCTTCCTCCCGGGCAGTAAAAAAAGGATCAAATATATCGCTTACTTTTTCGGGAGGGATACCACAGCCGGTATCAGTGAAAGAAATCCCGATGAAATCTCCTTCCGGCGTCGCTTCCTGGATGCCGGATACCAATTCTTTTTCCGCCCTCTTCAGCCGGTCACTTGTTACCTTAGTAGCAATGGTAAGGGAACCACCTTCGGGCATCGCCTGGACGGCATTCAGAATAAGATTCAAAAAAACCTGCCGTAACTGGTCCCGGTCAGCTAACACCTCGGGAAGCTCTGAGGAAAACTTCCGGTAAAGACGAATGTTTCCTTCCCTGAGCTCATGAGAAACCAGGGGAAGAGTCTGCTCCAAAACCTGGTTTATCCCGAGGGAAGAGAACGTCGGTTCGGCCGGCCGGGCAAAATCCAAAAAACGCTTGATAGTCTGGTTCATCCTCTCAATCTCGCTCTCAATGACCAGAATATCCTTCTTTTTATTACCTTCATCCTCTTGCAGTTTATTGATGAGGGAATGAATAAGAATCTTAATACTGGTAAGTGGATTCCTTATTTCATGAGCTATCCCGGCAGAAAGCTGTCCCAGAGCTGCCAACTTTCCCGACTGGATTAATTGCTCCTGGGACCTTCGCAGGTCTTCCGTAGCGGCTTTTACCCTTTCCTCCAACTGTTTGCTGAAAGACTTAAGCTCCTCATACATCTTAGCATTTTCCAGAGCCAATCCGGCCTGATGAGAGAAAGTAACCAGGGAGGCCATCTTCCCCGCCGTTATCCGCCGTTCCGTAGTAAGGTTATCCGCCGTTACCGCTCCCCGCACTTTATCCTTGCCCAGAAGAGGAACCGCAGCAAACGACTTCAGGTTAAAATGCTTCTTGAGCTCCAGATTCACCCGGGGATCATTAAGAGCATCGGAGATAACAAAAGGTTTCTTCTCAATTACCGCCCGGGCAACGATGCTATTTTCTTTATCTATGGGTAGAGAAATGTTCTGGATCTTCTCCCTCTCCACCCCCACAGCCATCCGGCACTCCAACACTTTTTCCGTCTCATTAATAAGATAAAGCCTGGCCCTGTCAAAACCGATAGTCTCCGTAACTCCTTCCAGGATAAGATGAAGAATCTCGTCCAGATTGAGAGTCTGCATGGACTTAATTATCTCATGCAGGGCAGACAGCTCTCTTTCTCTTCTCGTGTTACCCCGTCTTTTCCCTTTACGAATCTTCTTCACCATACCTTTAGCCATAGCTTCTTATCAGGTTATTAGTTACAAGTTATAAATTATCCAATCAATATAGAGTCTCGTTCATGAGAGAGCCTGTTCCTCATTATCATGTTAACACTATTGGAGATAACCTGCAAGTATTTTGGAAAGCAATGTTCAAGGCAAAAAAACACCCCATACTTAAAAAGCATGAGGTGTTAATTTATCCTAACTCAGGGAGTTAACCTTCCCGGTTAAATGGTCGATCCTTTCTTTTTCCGGGCAAATCTTACCAAAAGGAATGCCGGTAACCGCATTTCAGTCGGTATCCAGACATATTTAATAGAAAGCCGGAGATTTCCATCTATAATAATTATTGCCCCCGATGAGAACCGGGAAAAAGAGCGCTTCAGATTCCAACCTTGACCAAACGGACATAGATATCCTTGGCAATTTCGCTGTCAATGGCAAATTGGCTGTTTCCGATCTGAAAGACATAGGAGGGAAATCTCTGAAGAAGGCAGATCGGACTTCCCGGAAGAGCTCCCATAGCCAGAAGTTTCTGAAGCACGCCTCCCTCTTTAGTATGAATATAAGCTATTTTCCCTGACTGCCCCACCTGAAGATCAGAAAGAGTAGAAACCAATTTGCCTGGTTTTTCTCTATGTTCCCGACAACATTTTCCCGGAGGCACCGGCTTCCCGTGCGGACAAACCTTAGGATGCCCGAGGAGGATACAAACATCATCTTCCACTCCTTTATGGAGAAGATGCTCGAACTTACAGCTTACCTCATTGAGAATTTTTCCCCTCACATCCAGGACATCGGCCAACAATCTTTCGGCTAACCGATGCCGCCGGATAGCATTCTCCGCCTCCTTTTTCCCTCGCTCGGAAAGGCTGATTCTATTTCCCTCGATAATGACATAACCGGATTTAGTTAACTCTCCGATAGCAGCCTCATCCTCAACAGCACTCAGTTCGGAAAAAATTTCTCCTTTCTCTTCAAACCCTATCCCCAATCTCTCCAGGACTTCTTCCGCCTTATCACTCAATTCCATGTTCTTCCCCTTTTTTTACTATTTAATTTAACCCGAAGATTCAGCAACTGTTCTTTTTTCTTTTTTTTCTTTTTTTTCTTTTCTTTTATTATCCCTTATCTTTCCTTTGTGCCTTTGTGCCTCTGTGCCTTTGTGCCTCTCTTAATAAAGCGTTTCAACCAACGCGGTTCAGCGGGTACTTCATAACCACAATTAGGACATTTTATTAACTGACATCCTTTGGTAAGAGGACACCCCACACAGGCCGAGGAGGTTTCCTTCTCCTCAAATTCATACCCGCAAAGAGAACATTTCACAACTTCACTCCCAGGAATACAAGGACCAGATTAAGAATAAACCCCATCAGAAAAGCGGTGGGAAACACAAAGAGACTTATAGCAATAGCCGTCTTCATTCCCCTTTCCTTGATAGTCATAATAAACTGAGCAATGCAGGGAACAAAGAGAGTAAGGGTCACGGTAACCACTACCAGTTGAACCCCGGAAAATATTCCTTCCCGGGCCATATCAAAGAGACCGGCCACTCCATAATCACGCCGGAAAAATCCGAAAAGGAAGGCCACGGCCGTCTCCTTGGGCAATCCGAGGAGACGCACCAAGGGTTCAAGAAGGCGAATGGCCATCTGGAAAACATTGGTCAACTGTCCTATCCAGATGAGGATACTGGCCAGGATAAACAGAGGAAAAACCTCTTTAAAATACCAGATGACCCGGGAATAGGTTTTGACCAGGACATTGGATATCCTGGGCATTCTCAGGGGTGGTATTTCCATAAAAAAACGGGGAGATTCTCCCGGGATAATCTTGGACGCCAGATAACCAATGAAGAGAAACTCCAGAGTGACTACTATCCCCCAGATAAGGAGAGCCTTCGGTTTCTGAGAAAGGAGACCGAGGATAACCCCCAGTTGAGCCGAGCAGGGGATGGCAAAAGCTAAAAGTAGAGTGGAGATAGTTCTTTCTCTTCTTGTCTCCAGCGTCCGGGTAACCATAGTAGCCATAGTATCGCAGCCAAACCCTAAGACCATAGGAATGACGGCCCTCCCGCTCAGGCCTATCTTCTTGAAAAGCCTGTCGAGCAACATAGCCAGACGAGGCAGATAACCGACATCCTCAAAGAGGGCGAAGACTAAAGAGAAAGCTGCTACAATAGGGAGAATGAGAGCTACCGCATAAGGTATGGCCTGAGTAAGTATTCCGTATTCGCCGATGAAGAGTTTCTGCACTATGGGATAAGGAACAAGCTTAGGGAAAACCTCCCTTACCCAAGGAGAGATTTTCTCCCCGAAGAAAGTTACCTCCAGAAGATTAACCAACTTCTGAGCAGCAAAGACACCGACAAACTTATAGAATCCATAATAGATAGCTATGAAGAGGATGGGAAGTCCAGCTAAGGGATGCATCATAATCCGGCTGAGTTTCTCCCGGAAAGCAACCCTTTCCACCTTGTTCGGCTCTCTCACCCTCATCAAAATCTGCTCGGCAGTCTCCTGCCGCTGCATAGTAATAAGATAATTTAAAGGATGACTATAAGTTCTCTTCGCCCGAGAGACAATTTCCTGAACATCTTTCCAGATCTCCGGCTCTTTCCTCCTAACCAGGTCTTGAATCTCCTCGTCTTCCTGAAGGAGCAATAGTGCCATAGCTCTCCGGGAGAGCCGGTAATTACCCTGGAGCAACTTTATTAACTTCTTAAGACAAGCCTCCAGGGAGAAATCTCCTTCATCACCATATCTCACCTTAGTAGCGGACATATTCCTCAACTCTCGTCTTTAATAAATCCACTCCCTTGCCAATAGTAGAGACTGTGGCTACCACCGGGATACCTAACTCTTCCTCTAAACGCTCCGTATTAATCTTTAGGCCTATTCTTTCTGCTTCATCCATCATGTTCAAATCCAGGATTGCCGGCAACTCAGCCTCTATTAATTGGAGAGTCAAAGGAAGCATTCTCTCCAGATTTCGGGCATCGGTTACATGAATAACCACCTCCGGATGCTCCTTGAGAAGGATGAGCCTGGCGACCCTTTCTTCTTCCGTAATGGGGCGGAGAGAGAACATTCCCGGGGTATCTATAACTTCAAATTCCTCTCTCCCGATCTTTCCCCTCCCCCGGGATACATGAACCGTCGTCCCCGGATAATTGGATACGGCTACATAGCTACCGGTGAGATTATTAAATAAAACGCTCTTTCCCACATTGGGACTTCCCACAAGAACCAATTTTTTTAAACCTTCGACATGCATTCTCCCCCCACCGTGGCAACCTCCGGGCTTTAGTCCTTTTATTAACCCTTTTATAAATCCCATCTTCTTCTCCAAATCCCGTATGCCCGGCCCAGGAAATACCGTAAGTGACTAAAAAATCTCGCTGACCACAGCATATACCCCAAAAATGCTGGCCGCCGCCACTACCACGCCCACAACCACCGCGTAGATTCCGTGCAGCCGGTATGGTCGAGGCAAAGCTTTGAGGGCCAGCAGATAGAGAAAACCCAACACAATCGGCAGCAAGAGCGCATTCATCACCTGCACAGCTACGCTTAAATTGACCAGATTGACTCCCGAAACCACCAGAAGACCTCCAAGCACCAGTCCGGCAGTGTAGATTGCGTAAAACCAGGGAGCCTGACGAGGATTATGTTCAAGAGAACGCCGATAACCACTCACCTCGCCTATTCCCCAGGCTGCGGCAAGCGAGACCACAATTGCCGCCACCAGGGCCGCCCCCACCATACCTAAGGCAAACAGGACCGTTCCCACCGTCTTGCCTAAAAATGGAGTCAGGGCATCCGCTATCTGCTGAACAGTGCCTAAAGCTTCTCCCGGACGGTTCACCCCGATGGTCGCCGCGGTAGCCACCAGCACCCCTCCCATAATCAGCTGGGTGATAACCGCACCCCAGGCCGTATCCCGTCGGGCCATGCGCAGGTCCTTGGCTTTCAACCCTTTATCCACAACCGCAGACTGCTGATAAAACACCATCCAGGGCATAATCACCGCCCCAACATTGGCCGCAGCCAGATACAAATAGCCGGGTTGACGCCAGGGGACTTGGGTCAAGCCGTGCAACATAGCCGCCGGGCTGGGATGAGCCCACCAGGCCACCAGGAGGAAGGCCAACTCAAAGCTGCCGATGAGGATGGCAATACGCTCGACAGAGAGGTATGAGCCGGTCCAGGCCACCAGGGAGAGCAGCACCACCATCATGCCCACACTGAGCCGGACCGGTATTCCAAACAACAACCCGGCTCCGGCAACTCCGGCAAATTCGGTGACTAAAGCCCCCAGACTGGCCACTAACAGGGTAGAGACCGAAACCCAGGCCCACCCCTTACCAAAATGTTCGCGGATAAGTTCACCGTGCCCCTTACCGCTAACCAGCCCCAGCCGCACCGTAAGCTCTTGTATCATATATAAAATAGGAACCAACACGAATTGCAGCAGGAGTAATTTGTACCCCCACACCGCTCCGCTCTGCGCAGCGGTGACCACGCTCCCCGCATCGGTATCGGCTAACATCACCACCAGACCCGGTCCCACCATCGCTAAAAAATAAAGACGGTTACGGCGTCCCGTGACCGATCCGGATTTCATAAAGCCCCATTTCTTCGATGTACAGTAAAATATAAAATATTTGCTCGCTTAAGTCGTTGCTATTTCGTGCTTAGACTGGAGCTCCCGGGTCTCGACTTAACGATATTGAAATTCACTTTCATTTAGTTTCCAAAAAAAATCATTTCCGGCATTCCCCGCAATTTCCAAAGATCTGCATCTTGTGCCAGGTAGGTTCAAAACAATGCTCTTCAGCCAGCTTATTCTGAAGTCTTTCGATCTCCGGACTTTTTATCTCAATAAGCTTTCCACACTGGGTACAGACCAGATGGTCATGATGTTCATGAGCATACTTATGTTCAAACCTCACCTTCCCCTCACCGAAATCGACTTCCCTGGCCAGACCGGATTTACAGATAAGCTTCAACGTCCGATAGACGGTAGCATAACCAATACGGTCATTCTTCCGCTGAACTATCTGATAAAAATCATCAATGGTAAGATGCTTCTCCATCTTCAGAAAGAGATGGAGAAGCTCTTTTCGCTGATTGGTCCACCTGAGGTTATGCTCGGCTAAATAACCGATGAATACCTTTTCTGCTTCCCTCAATTCATGTCCTCCGAAATTAAATGAAGATGATTTTCATTATCAATTTACCACACCCCTCAATCTTTGTCAAGGTTGAGGGCAATCCTGTCAGTCTCTCCTCAGCGGCGGTGGCGATGGAATCTCCGGCCGCTCTTCCTGGCTTCCTTTTTAGTCTCGAAATAGACCCGATTTTCCTTCTTTATCTTGGAGGCATAGATACACATAACTCTATGAAAAGTCCGGGAATTCTTGTCAGCTACATAACGGTACCTCTTACCCCTGGCAGGTGGTGTCCCTGCCAAATGAGGAACCTTCTCCGAATCAACTATCTCTCTATCCCTCTTAATCAAGTCATCTCTCACCTCTACAACCTTATAAGAAAACTTTTTCTCTATCTCTTTCCTTAAATTATTCAGGGTCCGCTTTATCTGTTTCCTCTTCCAGGCTTTCCTTAAACCCCGCTCCAGGACCCCGGCAACTTGCCTGTATTGAACAAGGTAACTCTCTAAATCCTGCTTTTTTTCCCGGGGAAGCACTTGAGATAATTGTTCCAGGGCAGATATGGTCCGCTGGCTGTAAGCCCTGTCCCGCTTAACATTCTCTCCTAATCCAGCCACCAGTTCTCCCTGGGAAGCTTCCCAGATAGCGAAATGTTCCCGGTACCAGTTTAGAGCTTCTACCTTTCTCTCTTTCCCCGCACCTTTAACCTTGTCTATTTCCCCTACACTCCCCGGCTTAGGGATACTATTCTCAATAGCCTTCAGTCCAAATCCGACTCCTGAATTAACCAACAATAAGAAAACCACCATTGAATATCCAATTTTCCTAACCATGATAATCCCTCCCGGTAAGGGCTGATAGATACCAGTCCACCTTCTTCAATAACTCCTCCAGACAACGCTTAATTTTTCCAAAAATTTCCCGATAAGTATCCAGAGATTCTCCAATAGGATCAGGAATACCCGGGAACTCATCTCCGGCACAAGAAATGAACTCCTCAAGCAGAAAGGTCTTTTCAGAAGCCCGGGAACTCATCTCCAGGATTGTTTGCTGATGACATCTATCCATAGCCAGAATCAGATCCGCTTTTTCAATTAAATCCGTTGTCAGCCGGGTAGCTTCATGCTGAGAAACATCTATTCCTTCCTCCCCCAGCACATCTTCTACCTCCCGGGGCGGTTTCATCCCCGGAAGAGCCCCTGTTCCTGCTGAAGCAAGTTTAATATCTTTTTTCCCTCTATCCTTTAACATTTTATGGAAGAGCCCCTGAGCCATAACACTACGGCAAGTATTCCCCGTACAGACAAAGAGGATGGTTTTAGGAAATCTTATCCTGCGCTCATTCATAAATCCTCTAAAATAAGGGTAAGGGATTTTTTAAAGACTTTCCCTTGCCCCCTGGAATCCTGGACGCCTTGAACCCTTATTTTAAGACATCTTACGACAAAAGGTCAAGAAAGAACAATACTGACAGGTCTCCTCATTTCGATCATCACGCTCGAAGGGAACCTCCGGGTTGAGAATTTCCCGGATAAGATTCCTGAGCGTGGGCAGGAAAACATCTTCCAAAACCTTCCTCCGGTCTATTTCCCGACCAAAAAGGATTTCCTCTCTAATAGTGCGCAAGGAAATTAACCGGGAATTTATTTCCTCCGGCGGTAAAGACCGGGTGCGCTGATAAAGGAAAGCGTAAAAAGGAAGCTGGAGGGACTTTATCTTTTCTTTCATCTCTTCCCGGGAAAGGAATGCTTCCTCAAAGGCTTTAAAAGAATGCCGGCTCAAATCCCGGCCGGACTTATAATCTACGATCATATATTCCTCACCCCAGCGGTCGATCCGGTCTGCCCGCCCGGTTAACCGCACCGCAGTCCCATCATCCAGCTCCAGGGAACAAGATAAAGATTCCTCAATAGAAATTACGCTGAGCTTATCAATAAAGCGCTGTTTCTCCTTGAAAAGATATCTCTTCAGATGGTTAAAAGCCATCTCTTTGAGAAGGTAAGACTCCCCGCGAAGCTCGCCAAAAGTTTCAGCGAAAACATCGTCCAGGACTCGCGGCAAGCTTTTTTCCAGGCGGGCATATTCTCTCTTCCCCATAGTTCCCTTCCCCACCAGGGGCCGGTAAAGGCGTTCCAGGACTTTATGAAGGACAAGGCCGACCTTTGCCGGGTCCTGTTCCCCCGACATTCTGTTCCTTTCCTCAAGCCCCAACACCCGGGAAAAATAAAATTGGGCCGGACAGAGCAGATAAGAGTTCAACCCGCTGGGCGAAAAGCTCATTTTCCCCAGGACCGCAAGAACCTCCGGGCTCTTGGCAACTTCAAATCCGGGAGAAGGGCGCAGGGAAACATTTAACTCTACCGGATCGGCTTGCAAAACTCCCCTCTGCCCGGCATCTCTCTCCCTCTCCCAGACCAGCTTTTCCACAAAACGGCTGCGGGAATCTTTTTCGGTCTGACGGTAAAAAATATGCACCCGGCGGGTAGAAGAAATAAGATGCTGAAAATGATAGCGGTAAATCTCCTCATTCTGGTAATGAAGAGGAAGACCCAGCGCCGCTCGCACGGGCAGAGGCAAGAGGGAATCGAAAGATTCCCCCGAAGGCAGAACGCCCTCGTTGGCATCGAGAAGGAAAACGCAGTCGAAATCCAAACTGCGAGTTTCCAGCAACCCCAGAATCTGTAATCCCTTAAGAGGAATGCCTGGGAAAGAGATACGTTCCTCCCCGCACACATGGCGGAAGAGGTCAAAAAGGTCTTTAGGTTCTTCAAACTCTTCCTCCTTAAGCAAAGAGTTCTTGATTTTATCCAGGAGGAGAAAGAACCTCTGAAAGAATTCTCCGGAGAATGGGTAATGTGCCGCCGGGCTATAACGGAGGAGAAAGATTAAGGTTTCTTCAAAATAATTTCCTAACTGAGCCAGGGTTTTAAGCCCGGCTGCCTTTCTTACGAAAGTTTCATGGATAGCCGCTAAGGCATCCTTAAAACTTTGCAGAGAAACTTCCCCTCTTGCCATTTGGGCAGCCCGGGCAAAAATTTCGGGTATCGCTTCAATTTCACCCAGTTCCATAAAAGTTTTACTCTGGGAGAGAAGCACCTCCTCCACGGCATGAATAAGAATTCGCATCTGGACAGGTTCAAGCGTGCGGCGAATATTCTTGATATAAGGATGCATCAACAAAGCCAGGTAATCCGGCACATAGTAGGTCTCTTCCCTTCTCTTCTCCTGCAGGTTCATAAAGAGATTTAAAAGAGCATAGACCGGAGTTCTCACCGCCGGATAACCCATGGTAATATTATAGTCCACCGGGAGAGCCGTCATCACCTCGGAAAGGAGAGGAATAAGGGGTTCGGGCTCCGGCAAAACAATGGCTACCTTCTCGGGTTCAGCTGGCCGACCCGGGTCTCCCCCGGCCAGAGAGCCTTCCCCCGGGAAAAGAGAGGGGCCGGACTTGCTGAATTCCTTATCCAGCAAAACATTTTTTAATCCCAGGACCTGGGAATGGGTATTAAAAGCACTATGCAGGAAGATTTCCGGAGCAGAGGAAGAATTCTCCCCCACTTCTTCTTTTTCCGCCCAGGCATCCATTTCCCGGAAAGGCGTCCAGGCAGTGCCGTCGTTCTGACGCACCAAACAAACCCGGGATTCTTTCAGGAAATGTTTCACGACCGCCTTCTCCGCCCGGGTAAGAGCAAAAAGACCGGCAAAACAGAGAGAGGAAAAAGGGAGAGGATAACCCTCCCGGACCCTTTCCGCGGCCCGGGCATAATCCCGGCCCCGGGTGGTCAAATTCCGTTCCTCTAAAAGAGAATGAAACAAGTTCCTGATTTCAGCCAGGTGATGCATCAGATGCCCGGCTTTCCGGGCCACTTCCGGTTCCCAATCCTCCACCCACTAACTCCAAACCCTTAAGCTTGTCATCCCCCACAAGCTCAAGATCAAGGTCCTCAAGCACCCGCTCAAGTTTCAATCCCCAGAAGAGAAACTCCCGGAAAGAAGAACTCCCCTGCCAAGGGTTATCGGCAATGTCCTTTACTACCTGAAAGAGCAAATAGGCACTATCCAGATTGTTTATCCGGCCAACACCGGGAGCGGACCCCGAGGCTAAAAAAGCCATAAACTCATCCATAGAAAATATCCGGGGCGGGAAAAAAGGATGACCCAACTTCTCGGCCATTACCCGGCGAAGGTAAAGAGCGGGCCGCTGATGGGTGAAAACAATAGTGCTCGAGGAAAAATCGTGTCCGTCCCCCTCTTCAAACAACCTTTCAGCAACAAACTCAATTAAGTTCCGGGAAAAAGGAATCTCGATTATTTTGCCCATGTTGCTTGTCCACCAAATAAAAAACCAATCCTAAATCCGAATATCGAAATCCGAAACAAATCCAAAATTCCAATGCTCAATGCTCAAATTTTCTAAACTTAGTATTTCGGTCATTTGTATTTCGATTCATTCGATATTGTTTCGTATTTCAGGTTTCGTGCTTCGTATTTCAAATAATAGAGGAATAATAGGGACAGAATAATAAGGACGGCGACCATTTTTCGGGCAAAAACTTATAATGATAATTTCTTTCGTCTCCCCGGGTTTTGTTTCTCTCCTGTATTCATCCGGGTGTTCAAATAAATAAACAGCCCCGGCGTGAAAATCAAAAAAACCGGCTTAACTTGCTGTTACACTATGAATCAACTTAAATGTTGATATTTATCAACGCATGTTTAAAAAAACAGCGACCATTTATTTTCCTATTTCTCAATATCCTTCTCTTCATCCACAAACCCGACTGGTGCCAGCGCTTCCTCTATTCCCCTAACTGTTATTTCAATCCTCTTATCAAACTCTCTATAGTATTAACAAAATCTATTGCGTTTTTATAAATCTTCGCAGCGTCTTTCCGGGCAATAACAGCATCAGCTTTATATTGTGCTGTATTTCTTTTGGATTTTGTTGCCCACATTCTGTTAACATACCTTTCGTCAAGCTTCTTGGCAGACTTAATTTTTTCTATGTCTTCGGACTCTATCACTTTTTCTTTCAAGACAAAATGATACTCTAAGCCTTCGATGAGACTTTCATGACTTTCAGCCTTTATTCCAACCGCCGCCAGCGCCGCAGTCGCTGCATGAAACATCGCATAATATCCACAACTTATAACCCAATCATATCCCATATAATCTTCACTTACTTTTAACCTCTTTTTGCTCTCTTTATCTCTTGAAACTTCCGTCAGTAAAGAGGCTGTTTCAATGTTATGCCTTGCCTTATCAACATAATACTTCACCAATGTTGTAATCGTTGGATCTGCCCTCAACTTACCACTGTCAAAATAGCCTTTCACTTTGATTTTCAACATTTCTTTTTTTAAATTGCTCATTTTATCGCCTCAAATACTAACTCCCAAAATTTCTCAGCACCAAACAATATTATTTTATTTTTCAGAAGAATTTCTTTCCCAACATTATTCTCTTTTTCTTTTAGCATTGTTAATAAGTTTGTGGGCTCGGCAACCAGAGGATTTATTTCGATACCAAAACTTTTTGACAAGGCTACGCATTCCATCTCAATGGATTCATCGTATTTCTCTTTTGAAGATACAATAATAAAAAGATCCATGTCACTTCTTTCAAAATCGGTGCCTTTAACTAGAGAGCCAAACAGTACAATAGAAAGCAGGTTAAAATCTGTTTTTCCGGGCAACACAGATAGCAGTTTTTCAACTACAAAAAAAATCTTATCTCTTTTCTTTAGAAAATCTTCAGCTATCTGGTTGGATATTTTAACAAAGCTCGTTTTTATTTCCGGATTCTTATAGTTCGGTCTGCAATATTTTCGCTTTGAGCGTTGCTCAATAATTATAATATTCCTGTTCTTCAAATCTCCAATCTGCTTGTGTACATAGCTATAAGAAATACCGGTCTTTTTAGCTAACTCATTGATTGTGAATTGAGTATATAAGTCATTATAAAATATCTTTATTATTTTATCTTGCACCCCGCAACCCTCTCCTATCACTTTTAGTGATAGTGTTATCACTTTTAGTGATAATTGTCAATTCTTAATTTCGGTGGGTAGTAAAAAGATCCAGTTAATCCTGTCAAATTTCTTTTAGTTTTTATCAGTCTCCATCCGGGGCTATTTTCTCCCGGGCCAGCTCATTCACATACACCAACCATCCTTCAACCTTTTTATCTGAAAAAATATCCGCGAGAAGCTTTAAATAAGTAAGCACCTGTTCCCGGTGTTTCCGGGAGCGGGGTTCACCGCATTTGAATTCGACAACCGTTACCTTTTCCGCAGTTACCAAAAGGCGATCGGCCACATACCTCCGGCCATCGCTGTCCATAATCTCTTTTTCACAAAAAACTTTAACGTCTTCCGGCAGCACAAACCACTTTCGGAAATCCTCCTCGTTAAAAAAGCGTTCCAGAAGGGGGATTATTTCTTTCTTCTCTTCCTCTTTCCTTAAAGAATTGAATAAACCCTGCAGTTCTTCTCTCCAACCTTCCGGAAATCTCTCTATGCCGGCCAGGAAGTTATGGATAAGAATCCCTCTTTCCTGCGCCTCTTTCCTGGCGGTATCGGTTAGTTCCTCCGCCGGGATATGAGGGCGGGAAAGCTTATCCTGCCATTCCTGAACCAGGGGCAGATGAAGATGTTTCCTTTTTTCCTGAACAACCCCGGCCGAACGGACAAGCGGACTGCCGATTTCCCGAAGAGAACCTTCAAAAAAAACAGGCACGGGGATTTTCCCCGCCCGGCTTTTATAATGGGGCAGGAAAAGGTAAAGTTCATCCCTGGCCCGGGTAGAAGCAACATAGAAAGCGTTTAACTCATCGAGCATTTGAGAAGCAAACTTTTCCTGATAAAGCTGTTTAAGTTTCCCGGAGATACGGGCACATTTTTTATTAATCCGGTAAGGAACAAAATCATCGCCCTGTTTTTCATAGACTTCCCTGACGGGCGTATCATTCAGGTAAACAAAAGGGATAATAACTACGGGGAAACTCAGCCCTTTGGCCTTATGAATGGTGAGCACCCGGATAGCATTGGTATATTCGGGCAGAACAACCTGAAAGTTCTCTTTCTTCTCTCCCTCGCCGGACCAGGAATCAAGGAAGGCCTTCAGGGCATTGTTTCCTTCGCTTTCGCTTTGTTTCAGGACCTCAAGAAGCTGATAAAAGAAGCCTTCGTCGGCAGGAAAATTCTGCAAAACATGATATTTCTTGAGAATACGACTGATTAAATCATAGGGCGGCAGAAATCCCACCGCCTGGAAATATTCCTCTAAATGCTCCTGCCACACCGCGGGGAACTTTTCCCGGAAGAGGGTGTAAAGCGGCCTTTCTCCTTTCCGGTTTTCCAAAAGAAAAGAAGAAATTTCCTCCCGGGTAAGAGCACTGGCTTTAAGAAAAATATCTCCGGAAAGGAAACAAGCAAAAGAGAAATTATCGATGGGAGAATCCAAAAAGGCCAGGAAGCCGACTAACTCCTGAATCAAACTGTTTGAGGAAATATCCAGGGTCTTCTCCGAAGCTACGGGAAGACCTGCCCCGGTAAGAACACCGGTAACCCAGGAGGCCTCAATATTCGTTCTCACCAGAATGGCTATATCCCGGGGAAGAAACCGGGGAGTTATCTCAGCCCGGACTAAATCAACAAGCCGTTTCCCGATAGCTATATTCAACTCTTCTTTTCCCAAAGGTTCCCCGGGAGGAATTTTTTCCACTCTTACCAGACCACCCTTTTTTTCCTCTTTCAGTTCTGCTTTCTGCCGGGAACGGGCATAGGTTTCCAGAAAAGGAGCTGAATTCGGGCCCTCTTCTTTTTCGCCCAGTTCCTTCACCCAGCGGGAAAGATTCTCCTCGGAAAAGGTCTCATTGATAAAAGAAACGATATTTTCCCGGCTGCGGTAGTTTATTTCCGGAAATTCTTCCTCAATATTTTCTTCCTCCACACTGGGAAAGCTTACCTTGGCCTCATCAAAGAGAGCGCTTTCTCCCCCCCGGAATCCATAGATAGCCTGTTTCTTATCGCCGACATAAAAGAGCGAACCTCTTTTGGACAAGGTTTCCTCGATAAGCGGAAAGAGGCTCTCCCACTGGAGACGGCTGGTATCCTGAAATTCATCTATAAAGAAATGTGAAATCCGGTCGCCTAAGTGAAAATAAATTTCCGGAACGATTCCTTCCTGGGAGAGGAATCTTTTGAGTTGAACATTGAGGTCTTCGATAAATACTGCTTGTTGACGGGCTTTAAAAGACCGGAGACCGTCTTCGAAAAGGTCGACGAAGTTCAGGAAAGGGGCAAAATGGCAATGGGCGGTTATTTCAGCTAAAGAAGAGAGACCGGCCCGGATTTCCTCCCAGGTCTTTTGATGCTCAGGCAAAATGTGGGAATTTTTTTTGCAAAGTTCCGCCACCTGCTCCTTCAGAAACATTTGGCTTTCCCATGGCTGGAACTGCCTATCCTTAATGAACTTACCGGCGGCACTGACAAAATGTTTCTTAAAATCCAACCCCTCCTCACCGCTCTTGAGAAAACTTTCCAGGGCCTGACGAAGACAATTACGTTTTTTCTTAATATCTTCGTAAGAAAAAACCTTTTTAAATCTCTGTCCCTTGAGGAACAGTTGCTTTCTCAAATCGCTGATATTTTTCAGGAGTTCTCTCTTTATATCCCAACCGGTTTCTTCATCCAGCTCGAGAAGTTCATGAAGCAGGTCAAGAAAAAGACGCGTGGTATCTCCCTGTTTCCCCCGTGCTCCTGCGCTTACCCCGTTTAGAGACCCAACGGGGCGGACCTGAGAAAGAAGCTCATCAAGAACAAAATTAAGGGCCGGGGAAGAATCTAAAACTATTTCAAATCGGGGTGGAAGACCCAACTCCAGGGCGGAAGACATAATTACAGAGGTGAGAAAAGAATCAATAGTCTGGACCTTAAGGTCCGAGTACCGGTCAAGCAACTCTTCCAGCTTCAGGCGGGCGGATTCCTTCAGCTCAGAGTCCCCCAGGGAAATTTCCTTCAGGCAGGAGATAATGCGTTCCTTCATCTCCCCGGCAGCTTTATTGGTAAAGGTAATAGCGAGGATATTGCGGGGAGAGGCTTTTATCGTCGGGGAAAGAAGAAAGTTTATGTACCTTTCGGAGAGAGCATAAGTCTTCCCCGATCCTGCCGATGCGGCTATAACCAGAATATGGGGAAAATTCATAAATTAGTGCACCTTCGGTGCAGCATACAAATAGGCACAAAGGCACAAAGGCACAAAGTTAAAAAACTTATAACTGCAAGTATGAGCTTTTATCTTTCCTTTGTGCCTCTGTGCCTTTGCCACTTTGTGCCTTCTTTTCCTGTGTCTTCTTTCTCAATCAGTATTCTAACAACGAAAATACCGGGTATCTCTCAAGCTTCTCCCGTCCTTTAAGAAAAGTCAGCTCGATGAGAAAAGCTATTTCGATTATCTCGCCTTTTAGCTTCTCCACTAATTCCGCCGTTGCCAAACAAGTTCCCCCGGTAGCCAGGAGGTCATCAACGATTAAGATCCGGGCTCCTTCCCGAAAAGCGTCCCGGTGTATTTCCAACTCATCCTCTCCATACTCCAACTGATAGGAAGCCAGGAAAGTAGCTGCCGGCAACTTTCCGGGTTTACGAACAGGAACCATTCCTGTTTTCAACCGGTAAGCCAGAGCAGAAGCGAAGATGAATCCCCGGGATTCAACTCCCACAACCGCATCTATTTTCTTTCCCTGGTAGCGTTCTCCCAGGACATCAATTACCTGCCGGAAAGCAGGACCGCATTGAAGGAGAGTGGTAATGTCCTTAAAAAGTATACCCTTCTTAGGAAAATCGGGAACATCTCTGATCTCGGCTTTTAGATCCTTTATCACTTCAAAAACTCCTTGTCTTCCTCTATAAGAAGCAGTTTTAGCTTCTTCTTGGCTAAGAATTCAATCTGACGAATCCTCTCCCGGGTTACTCCTAATTCTTTCCCCGTCTCCTCCAGGGTACGGGAAATGCCATCTATTAAACCGTAACGGAGTTTCACCACCTCCGCTTCCCGGGAAGATAAACCCTCAAGAAGAAAGATGAGCCGCTCCCTCTCAATGAGATCGGCTACTTCCTTAGCCGGAGAGGGAATATCTTCATCCTCTATAAGGTCAAGCAGTTGTCCCATTCCTCCCTCATCCAGCGGAGCATCCAGATAACTTGGTTTCATAGCCAACTCATTGATTTTCCTCACCTGAGCCAGGGTAATTTTCATCTCCTTGGCTATTTCACTTACCATCGGACTACGCCCAAGTTTTTGGGTCAAATGTTGATTTACTTTCCTCCACTTATTAATCATTTCCCCCACATGAAGAGGAATACGAACCGTCTTCCCTTGATTGGCCAAAGCCCGGGTTATAAACTGTTTTATCCACCAGGAAGCATAAGTACTGAATCGGTAACCTCTTTCATATTCATATTTCTCAGCCGCCTTCATTAAGCCAAGGTTACCCTCCTCCACCAGATCAAGTAAAGGCAACCCCATCCGCAGGTACCTCTTGGCAATATTAACCACCAATCGCAGATTAGACCGGATCAGTTTCTTCCGAGCCTTCTTATTCTTTTTGGCTTTCTTGGCCAGCGCTACCTCTTCCTCAGGAGTAAGGAGAGGAACTTTCCTTACCTCTTTCAGATAAAGACTAATTGCATCTTTATCCTGGTGATTTTTTTTCTCTTCGAGATACATTTTCAAATTCCTTCCCTCATCTTCCCTCACATTGTATCGTCTTTATTCTCACCAGTCAACGGGAAAGCAGGTCGCGCTGACATTTCACAAAGCGGCGATTATGTGCTCCTCGGCAACTTACTTCTAACGGAGCTCACCAAAGGTACGCATAATTCCGGCTGGGGTAGCAAGTACGGGAAGAAAGACAGGGACTAAATTCAAACGTTTAGCCCTTTAAGCAAAGATTGCAGGGTTAGCCCGCTTTGCTCAAATGCAAGTAAGCTATGAATAAAGCGGGCTAACCCCTGAAAATTGCTCTTGTGCCTGTTAGGGCTTTGAAGTTATCGCTTAAGCGACTTTCTTATTCTTCTCCTTTAAAGAAGCCTGGGCCGCGGCCAGACGGGCGATGGGAACCCGGTAGGGGGAACAACTGACATAATCCATGCCTATCCGGTGACAGAACTCTACCGAAGTTGGTTCTCCTCCATGTTCCCCACAGATACCTATCTCCAGGTTCGGTTTTGTCTTCCTTCCTTTTTCCACACCTATCCGGATCAACTGTCCTACTCCCCGCTGATCGATAGCCTGGAAAGGATCCTTTTCCCAAATCTCCATTTCCAGATAATCAGGAAGGAACTTAGCATCATCCCGGGAAAGCCCAAAGGTAGTCTGAGTCAAGTCGTTTGTACCATAAGAGAAGAAATCCGCCTCTTTAGCAATCTCATCAGCGGTGAGGCAGGCCCGGGGAAGCTCAAGCATAGTTCCCACCAGATACTTAATTTCCACTCCGGAAGAATCGATGACTTCCTTAGCTACGGCATTGACAACTTCTTTCTGCTTGATAAGCTCTTTCACATCTCCCACTAAAGGAATCATCACCTCGGGAATAACCTTTATCCCTTCTTTAGCTACCTCACAGGCAGCCTCGAAAATAGCCCGGGCTTGCATGGCGGTAATCTCAGGATAAACGATTCCCAAACGGCATCCCCGATGTCCCAGCATAGGGTTAGCTTCCCGTAAACTTTCTATCTTTGCTTCCAGTTTTTCCGAGGAAATATTCATCTTCTTAGCCAACTCATCTATAGCTTTCTGTTCATGAGGCAAAAATTCATGAAGCGGTGGATCCAGGGTCCGGATAATAACCGGCATCCCGTCCATAACTCGGAAGAGGCCCTTAAAATCCTCTTTCTGGAAAGGAAGCAACTTGGAGAGAGCTTTTTCCTGGTCCTCCTTATTTTCAGCAAGAATCATCTCCCGTACCGAATCAATTCTTTCTCCCTCAAAGAACATATGTTCAGTGCGGCAAAGTCCTATTCCCTCTGCGCCAAAGGCTATTGCCGTTTTCGCCTGGCCGGGCAAATCCGCATTCGTCCGGACCCCCAACCTTCTTGCTTCATCAGCCCAAGACATCATATCCGCATAATCCCGGTAGATGGAAGAATCTTCTCCTTTTAATTGTCCTTCAATCACCTGGAGAACCTCGGAAGGAACCGTATTTATTTTCCCCACGATTACCTCTCCGGTAGTCCCGTCAATGGAAACATAATCTCCTTCCTTGACTATCACGTCGTTCACCGTCATTTCTCTCCGGCGATAGTCTATCTGAAGAGCTTCGCAACCAACGACGCAGACCTTTCCCATCTGCCGTCCTACCAAGGCCGCATGGGAAGTCATCCCGCCCCGGGCGGTAAGGATACCCTGAGCCGCGCTCATTCCCCGGATATCTTCCGGAGAAGTCTCTATGCGGACAAGGATAACATCCTCTCCTCTCCCGGCCCACTCTTCCGCATCAGGAGCATTGAAGACAATCTTCCCGGCAGCCGCTCCCGGTCCGGCATTAAGACCCTTAGTTAACAGTTTCCCCTCCCGAAGAGCCTTCTGCCTTTCCTGAGGATCGAATATAGGTCTTAACAACTGGTTAAGTTGTTCGGGTTCTACCCGCAAGATAGCTTCCTCCTTGGCAATAAGTCCTTCCCGGACCATATCCACGGCCATCTTGAAAGCCGCAAACCCGGTACGTTTGCCCACTCTTGTCTGGAGCATCCAGAGTTTCCCCTTCTGAATGGTAAACTCTATATCCTGCATATCCCGGTAGTGAGTATCCAGTTTCTGGGCAATCTCCTCCAGTTGCTTATAAATTTCAGGCATCTCCTCTTCCAAAGATACCAAATCACTATCGCCTTTTTGCGCAATATTGATAGGATGAGGAGTCCGGGTCCCGGCAACCACATCCTCTCCTTGAGCATTCATCAGATACTCGCCGTAAAATCTCTTCTCACCCGTCGCCGGATCCCGGGTGAAAGCCACTCCCGTACCGCTATCCGGTTTCATATTCCCAAAGACCATAACCTGGACATTCACCGCAGTTCCCCACTCGGAAGGAATATTGTTTATTTCCCGATAGGCAATAGCCCGGTCATTGTTCCAGGAACTGAAGACCGCCCCGATAGCTCCCCAGAGCTGTTTTTCCGGATCCTCAGGAAAATCCACACCCAGCTTCTTTTTGATTTCCGCTTTAAACTTGATGACCAACTCCTTCAAATCCTCAGCGTCCAGTCCCGTATCCTCCTCCACTCCCTTACCTTTTTTCATCTCCTCAAGGATAGCTTCAAAAGGGTCTATCTCATCTTTTCCTTCCGGTTTAAGACCCAGGACTACATCACCATACATCTGAACGAAACGGCGGTAGCAGTCATAAGCAAACCTTTCATCCTTAGTCTGGGCAATAAGTCCCTGGATAGTAGTATCGTTCAAACCCAGGTTGAGAATAGTATCCATCATCCCCGGCATAGAAACACGGGCACCGGAACGAATGGAAACGAGAAGAGGATTTTCTTTGTCCCCGAATTTTGCTCCCATAACCTCTTCTAACTTCCTCAGATTTTCTTCCACTTCCTCCTTCAACCCGGGAGGATATTGTTGGTTATTATCATAATAAAGATTGCAAACCTCAGCAGATATAGTGAATCCGGGAGGGACTGGAATCCCCAAATTAGTCATCTCCGCCAAGTTAGCTCCCTTGCCTCCCAGGAGGTTTTTCATTTTCGAACTACCTTCCGCCTTTCCCCCGCCAAAAAAATAAACTCCCTTCATTTCCTTACTCCTTTAATGAGCACACAATTTACGGAACGTAAATTGTCTGTGCGAATTATCCCGCTGAGTATGCTAAAAATTATCGCAGAGAATTTTCGCATATCTCACGAAGCGGGACAGCAACAGTTTAGTTACGGGCAGTCTCGGGGCCTATCCCCATTTTTCCCCCTTTTCTTCTTCCATCCTTTCTAACCGATCAATTCTCCAATTTTCCCTACCAGATCATCTATCTTTACCCTTATCTGGGACATATCATCCCGGTCTCTTAAAGTAACCGTATCGTCCTTCAAAGTCTGCGAATCCACCGTTATTCCATAAGGAGTCCCGGCTTCATCCTGACGCCGGTACCGGCGTCCCACAGAACCGGTCTCATCGTCGTAAAATACCCGGAAATGGGAACGGAGCTCCTTAGCTATCTCTCGAGCCACTTCGGGCATGCCGTCCCTCTTAACCAGGGGAAAAATACCGGCTTTATAAGGGGCTAATCTCGGTGATAACCTCAGAACAACCCGGTTCTCTTCCTCATCATAAGCATCTACCAGGCACATCAGTAAAGTGCGGTCAACTCCGGCCGAAGTCTCAATAATATAGGGGACAAACCTTTCCTCGGAACCGGTTTCAAAATAACTCAAATCTTTTCCCGAATGCTGAATATGACGTTTCAGATCATAATCCGTCCGATTATGGATTCCCTCTAATTCCTGCCAACCAAAGGGAAACTTATACTGGACATCATAAGCTTTAGCCGCATAATGAGGGAGTTCCTCTTCCGTATGCTGGTGGAACCGGAGATTGTCTTCTTTAATTCCCAGTTCCTTATACCATTTCATCCTTTCTTCCTTCCACTTCTCCAGCCACTCCGGAGCCTCTTCAGGTCGGACGAAATACTGCATCTCCATCTGTTCAAATTCCCGGGTACGAAAGATAAAGTTGCCCGGGGTAATCTCATTTCGAAAAGACTTTCCAATCTGAGCAATCCCAAAAGGAATCTTCTGCCGGGAAGTAGCCTGAACATTAGAGAAGTTAACATAGATACCCTGAGCAGTCTCCGGACGAAGGTAGACGAGATTAGCTTCTTCCACCACCGGCCCCATGTGAGTCTTGAACATCAAATTAAATCTACGGACTTCCGTTAACTCCCCCCCACAGTCAGGACACTTATCTTTTACCTCATCCTCCCGGAATCTCTGCTTACACTTTTTGCAATCCACCAGAGGATCAGTAAACCCTTCCACATGCCCGGAAGCTTCCCATACCCGGGGATGCATAATGATACTACAATCCAATCCCTCGATATCATCCCGGGAGAGAGTCATCGCTTTCCACCAACGCTCCTTGATATTTCTTTTCAGCTCCACTCCCAACGGTCCGTAATCCCAACAACTGGCTATCCCACCGTAGATTTCGCTGGAGGGAAAGACATAACCCCGCCGCTTACACAGGGATACTATCTTCCCCATTTTATCATTGTTACCCTGTTTCGCCATTTTGCTTTCTCCGCTTAAGGAAACTTCCTAACCATAGGTAGAAACTATCCCGATATTGGTTGTTACCCGTATGTGTTATATAATCAAGTCAGAAGCTCTGTCTTACTTTTTATTACGAATAAGTTTTTCTTTTACAGCTGTTTCTTCCTCAAGCTTTCGGTATATTTCCCGGGCATCATTAACCCGTTTAAGCAACGCGGGACCTAACTTGGCAATAAGTTTATACTCGACATCTTTAGCCGGAATTTTGTTTTCAGCAGATAGTTTTTGGTTGTCTTTAACCATTTTTTCGATTTCGTCCAAACGTTTGTATTGTTTTGCAATCAACGGATGAATATCCTTGAATTTCCAGAATCGTAACCCCGGACGAACGATATAAATAGGTGTGGACAGCGCACCCGTACCATCGCTGCCAATTACCCGCGCGGTTATCCAGAATCCGTTACCGGAATCGATATCAAAATCAAGCGAAAGTTCTTTCTGTCCGGGCCCGGTGGATTCAACGCTACGAATGACCTCGCCCAGGCGGATAATCTCTAATTTTTTGGGCCTGGCTCCAATGCGTTCGGGAGTACCCCAGGTGCGGGCTCGAATGCGAAGTTTACGATTGTTTTTGACAACAATCTCATCGCCCGGCAAGGCATCATCGACATGAAATTCCAACATCGGACCATTAGTAACAAAGGTATGTCCGTTCTTAAAAGATTTAAACCAGGCATCCGCTGTGAACGGTTGATCCCCGAGGTAAACATAGACCCGCACATCTCCGATTGTATGACCCCAGGGAATATCGGAACCGGCCGTAGCCGTAAGTTTGTATCCCAAATTGAGGAAATCGAAATAAAAATTCGTACCCAGATACATACCCTGAAATATCTCAAAGAAATCGATTTTTCCTTTGGGGACATTCATGCTCATATCACGGTAAACATGGAAAGCGCCGCTGTTAGCATGCGCATAACCTGCTAATCCTCCCTCAGCATGGACAGCATCAAAGACCAGGTCATATAAGAAATATTTATCGGGATAGCGAACCATACTGGTAGTATTCAATCCGATTACATGTCCCAGTGTTTGATGAGTTCTCGGGTCTTCCTGACCGGGGACCAGGATATAATTCCCATCGGTTATACGATATTTTTTCCCGAAGCCCCATTTGTCGAAACGTGTCCGGCGCGTGTAGCCCATTTTCAGAACATTGGCCAAGTGAACATCTTCAGCCTGCACATAGGCCATAAGCCGATCCACGTTTACCTGGCTCAGAACCTTGGAATGTACATGCGTATCACCCGAATACCAACCGCGTTTAGGCATATCGACCCAGCGCTTCACCCGGTACGTTTTTTCCAGAGTTTGCTTCGACTTAATGGTAAACGTGTCGAAAACCGGAATGTGCTCCACCCCCTTGCGAATGGTAATTTCCCACTTACCGGGAGGCAAAGACATATCAAACGGCCCCGGGACAACCCAGTAATAACCCAATAACTTCCCGGGCAAATAGGCGGGACGGCGACCGTCCCCATTGTCAGCCAGGGGAATATAAGGGGTAGCTACACTTTTAATATGTTCCAATTGTTCCCCCAAATCAACACCGTTACTCGGCTTGCGGTCCTGACCGTCGGTTTTCCATACTAAGCGAACCATAACCGGGGTAGGCTTACCCGTATCATCCGCTAAAATCGAAACTTTGAGGCGTCCGAATTTTGGGGTAATCACATCCACCGGCAGAGAAAATGTTTTACCTCCCTGAACTTCAAAATCAACTTGCAAGGTAGTTCTTGGAGGTGAAAGCCGGGTTATAGTAACTAAAGCCCAGGTTACCCCATCCGGTTCAACATCCACCTTAACCTCGGGAAACCAGGGTCCATCTTCCATGTCATAATCAATGGTTACACAACGCTTTAACTCTTTCCCCGTTTCCACCCTGAACAAGAGGGCCCCCTTATCACCGGGAAAAGAAAACGGACCCTCAGGCGACATAGTAGGCTGAGCACCGGTTAAGTCCACGTCAATAAACGAAACAGATTTTTTTATTAAAGCCAGAAGTTGGTTTTCGATATCAACACGCTGGGCAAGACTCTCCTTTTTAGCTTTTACCGTTTCAGCTTTTTCCATCGACGATGTTACTTTACGAAGTTTAAGATTAAGCGTATCCAGCGCAGATAATGTCTCAGCATTGAAAAGATAGGGATGTTTTTGAATCAACGCGCCGGTTAATTCCGTTAGGCCGGGTATTAATACTTGTTTATTTGAAGGATTGCTTTTATATCCCGAACCTACTACGGCTATCAGCAACAATAAAATCATCCCTATATTTCGGACTGATTTCATGTCATCCCCCCTTTTACCCTTTTTATACCGGAACACTTACTTCAAATTAATTTCACCTAAGAGAGCAGCCAGGGATCGAAACCCTTATTTCTCCCTTTGGGCTCTCTGAGGTTTAAATTTTCTTAATTCTATCAGAGAAGAAACCCTTTGTCAACTGCTTGAAGGTCCGGTGCTTGAAGGTCCGGGGGAATATCGAAGGAAAACTATCTTCCTAAACATCCGGGGGAACGTTTGAGCGAGCTTATCGGGGAAAAAAGGATGGGAGTAAGCTGCCCGCCAAGGATAGTAGCGCCGGGATCCATATCTGCGCTACCATCCTCGAAGAGCAGTTCAAGATTGTTCAATCCGGCCAGGTCGGCCGGATCGGTACTCATATTATCCAACGCCGAACCGATCCTGTGGATAGTGGCTCCTGGCCCGGCCGTGAAGGTACTGTCAGGGCCGAACCACAGCTTGTCGGAGACGTTTTTTATGCACTAACTTATCCTTATTCCTCTCAGGCTATCCTTCTTCTCTTCCGCATGATTATCCCCAGCAATCCCGAGCCCAAAAGAAGTAAAGTGGAAGGTTCAGGGACCACTACCATATACAACCTTTGATCCGAGGGATTGAAGCTGTACAGAGTATTACTCTGTGCATCAAAATCCATAATAGTTGTATGAACCGGCATGTCCTGGAGCCAAGTAGCATCTCCTTCAGTAAGGAAAGTTGTGGTATCCCATATAGAAGTATTGCCAAAGGCTATCGAACCGTCGAATGATAGCTGATAGATATTCTCCGGGAAAACTCCATATTGATTCAAAAGGTTTCCCGCATCGAACAATACATTTCCATATGCTAAATACTGGTCGTTTCCGGACAGGGAATAATTGTCATAGTCCCATCCATATGGATATGGCGAAAACCGGAGTTGGTCTACACGATTAATACTATCGGTAGATACATCCCAAACTCCCATTTCCCCAAGGTTGCCAGAGTAAATATATTGTCCGTACAAGCGACTCTTATCTGAGGAAATCACCATGGGCGACTTTACTCCTGCAAAAGAACCCAGGTCTGTCCAGGTATCGGTATTAACCGCATGCCCACTGCCCCCGTTCCAAAGGTCATAGCCGGCATTATAATAAAGTCTCCCTTGACGACCGGCGGTGACATTCACCGCTCGAAGAAGGCTACTATTGTGGTATTCAACAGGGATTGTAAAATCCCCCGTCTTTGTCTGCGTATTCAAATTCACAGTCCCGATTTTGAACGAACCCGGCGCTCCCGACCCGGATCCTTTATGGCCTACATAGAGATAATTTCCGCTGGCATCAATGTCGAAGTCAGTGGGATCTTTCCCTACATAAAGCCTTTTTGTCACAGTTTTGGTCGTGGTATTAATAAACAGGATTTTATTGTTTATCCGATCAATTGCATAAACGTACGGTCGATTTGGATCCGCCATAACCTGGGTTGCGTTAGCACCCAGATAAACACTTCCCGCCGAGTACCAAGTAGATGCATTTGCAATAGAGGTTCCCATCCAAGCAATAACTGCAAGACACCAAAAATAAACTGCTAAGCGATAGCTAATCTTTCTCAAATTCAACATTCTTTTTCCCTCCCTTTGTATTT